>JBATYN010000176.1:0-17847 GCA_049674125.1 Pseudolabrys sp.
CAAATATCCCGGCGGATTATTTCTGACCATCACCAAATCCACTTTACCGCTTTCGATATGGCGTCGCCAATCGTGAGCAGCACTGCCGCCCACACGAAAGCGGAGCTGAAATTGGCGATCTGAAAACGCCAGAACGGCATCTCGAAAATGCCGGCGATGAGCGGGACGGACGCGCGTAGCGGCCCGAAGAACCGACCGACGAAAATGCCGGGGATCCCCCACTTCCTCATAAAAATCTCGCCGCGCGGAATGAGATCGGGGTGGCGCGACAATGGCCACACCTTTGCGACGGTGTATTCAAGCTTGAGCCCGATCCAATAGGATATCCAGTCGCCAAAGGCGGCGCCGAACGAGCCAGCAATCCAGACGGGCCAGAAGTTAATACCGCTCGGGCCGATCAAGGCGCCAATCGCCACCAACGCGCCCCACGCCGGAATCAACAGTGAGATGAAAGCAAGCGATTCACCGAAGGCGAGCGCAAAAACGACAGGCGCCGCCCAACCCTCATTGGTACGGACGAAATCGACTGTCTGTTGGACGATTGTGTGAATTTCCATCGGGTTGGGCCGGGCAATTCGTTGTGTCTAGCCCGGCAACGCCCGCCACGCCAGTACACTAGGCGGGCAACTCAGGCTCGTCCTCGGGAAAGAGGTGGCCGACCACAACCAGCGCCATAATCAACAGCGGTACAGCGAGGAAGGCGCCAATGGGACCCCACAACCAAGTCCAGAACACCAGCGAAAGAAAGACCGTGAGCGGATTGAGCGTAAGTCTGTGCCCCATAATGCTAGGAGTAATAAAATGCCCTTCCAGTGTCGCAAACACCAGAAACAGCAATGGCGCCACCAGTGCTTGGGTGACTGTAGGAAACGTGACCAGTCCGACCATGAACATAGCGATTTCCATGATCAGTGCCCCGATGTAGGGGATGAAGTTGAGAATAAATCCAAGCACCGCCCACGCGGCCGGATCCGGCAGACCGGCCACCCAGGCGGCTATTCCGCCACAAACACCAACAACGATATTGATGAGTGCGACGACACTCAGATAGCCGGTCAAATTCTGTTCTATGTCGTTCATGATCTTGAGCATGCGCAGGCGCGCATCGCGTTGATCGAAAAACGCCACCAGGACGCGACGTAAACGCGCCCGGCCGAGCAGCATGAAGAACAGCGTGCCAAAGAAAATGAAAGTCTGGCCGATGGCTGGCGTTACAATCGAGACGGCTGGCTGCACGAACGTCATAATGTCGACGCCGAGCCCGCCTTTACTATCCGACGGAAGCAGCTTGTCGCGTAAATCCTGCAAAGCCGCCAATGGCTGATCGAGAACGTGCAGCTTCTCCTGGATGTTGCGGCCGATGTCCGGCGCCTTGCCGATCCAATTCACCGCGGGCGCCGACAGCAGAGCAATAGCGCCGTAGCAGACGCCGATCACAAGCAGCCACAACACAAATGCCGATACGAGCGAAGGCACGCGATAGCGTTCAGCCCGCGCGGACAGCGGCCCGAGCATCATGGTTACAACGAAGGCCGACGCAATTGGTAACAGGACCGACCGTGCAAGGCTCAACGCGATGATAAAAAGAATCACAAACATACCAATGGTCGCCGATTGCGCGGCGGTGCGCCAAAGCCTTGAAACTTCGGTTACCGGTTGAGGATCGCTGACTGTCAGCGCAAAGCGCGCTGCGCGCGCCCCACGCGCCATATCCTTTTCGACGCGCCGTTGAGCGGTCTTGGTGCTAGCTAGTTCCATGGCCTTGATAACGGGCGACACCCTGTTTAGTTGCTGCCTATCTCATCCACAGGGCGGGATGTGCGTCTGGAAACGGCCCAAACCTGCCTTTAAACCTTCTCTTAAGCGGTGCGGCGCAGGGTGAATCGATCAATTCAGCTCAGCCCGTGGCATAGTGGCTGGCAAGCGAATCGCCGCGATCCTATCTGAAGGCTTCAATGGCCAAGACAGCGACCAAGAAAAAATCAACAAAACAGCCTGACTTGTTCGACGTGGCTCGTTCCGCGAAACCGTCGGCACGCAAGGCGGCCAAGACGTCCGCGCGCTCCAAGAGCAACGCACGCACAAAGCCTGGCGCGCGCGGATCGAGCGCGGAGTCCGGCTATACCGCCAAGCACATCGAGGTGCTGGAAGGACTCGAGCCGGTCCGCCGCCGACCTGGCATGTACATCGGCGGCACTGACGAAAAGGCCCTGCATCATTTATTTGCGGAAGTCATTGACAACGCCATGGACGAGGCGCTGGCCGGCCACGCCGACTGGATCGAAGTCGAGATGGAGGCGAATGGCTTCATCAGCGTAACCGATAACGGCCGCGGCATTCCGGTTGATCCCCATCCGAAATTCAAGAGCAAATCCGCGCTTGAAGTCATCATGTGCACTCTCCACGCTGGCGGCAAATTCGATTCGACGGTCTACGAGACATCGGGTGGTCTGCACGGTGTCGGCGTCTCGGTCGCCAACGCGCTATCAGAGCGCATGGAGGTTGAAGTCGCGCGTGAGCAGCAGCTCTATCGGATGGCGTTCGAACGCGGCAAGCCAAAAGGAAAGCTGGTAAAGGCCGGTCGCGCGCCCAATCGGCGCGGCACGCGTGTGCGCTTTAGGCCGGACCCAGAGATTTTTGGGCCCAAGGCCGCATTCAAGCCCGAGCGCATTTTCAAGATGACGCGTTCGAAGGCTTATCTTTTCGGCGGCGTCGAGATTCGCTGGCATTGCGACAAGGCATTGCTCAAGGGTGTTGAGGATGTGCCCGAAAAGGCCACGTTCCATTTCGCGGAAGGGCTGAAGGACTATCTCGCTTCCAATTTGACCGGCGCGACGCTGGTACACCCGGACATCTTCACTGGCTCGACCGGCAAAACCGGCCGTCACGGTTCAGTGGAATGGGCGGTGGCGTGGACTGCCGACACCGATGGTTTCCTCAATTCCTATTGCAACACAATTCCCACGCCAGATGGCGGAACGCATGAATCGGGATTGCGTTCGGCGCTTTTGCGCGGCTTGAAGGATCACGCCGCGCGCGTCGGTCAGGAAAAGCGCGTAACGCCTGTTAGCAGCGATGATGTCATGACCGGCGCCGGCTGCATGCTGTCTGTATTTGTCCGCGAACCCGAATTCCAGGGTCAGACAAAAGACCGTCTCGCGACCGCTGAGGCCCAACGCATCGTCGAGCAGGCCATCAAGGATCCCTTCGATCACTGGCTTGCCGGCAATCCGATGCAGGCCAATAAGCTGCTCGATTTCGTTATCGATCGTGCCGAAGAACGCCTCCGCCGCCGGCAGGAAAAGGACATTGCGCGTAAAAGCGCCGTACGCAAACTGCGTCTCCCGGGCAAGCTCGCCGATTGCACATCATCAGCATCGGAAGGTTCAGAGATTTTCATCGTCGAAGGTGATAGTGCGGGCGGCTCTGCAAAGCAGGCGCGCGACCGCCGAACCCAAGCCGTGCTGCCGCTGCGCGGCAAGATTTTGAACGTCGCTTCTGCCGGTAAGGACAAGCTGGCGCAGAACGCTCAACTTGCCGATCTGATTCAGGCGTTAGGCTGCGGCACGAGCGCTCACTACCATGAGAAGGATCTACGTTACGAGAAGGTCATCATCATGACCGACGCCGACGTAGACGGCGCGCACATCGCTTCTCTGCTCATCACATTTTTTTATCGGCAGATGCCGAAGATGATCGAGGGCGGCAGGCTCTACCTTGCGGTCCCCCCGCTCTTTCGACTTTCGCACGGCGGCAAGATCGCCTATGCGCGCGACGAGAAACACAAGGAAGTGCTGCTGAAGAAGGAATTTCACGCCAACGCCAAGGTCGAAGTTTCCCGCTTCAAGGGCTTGGGAGAAATGATGGCGGCGCAGCTGAAAGAAACCACCATGGACCCAGGCAAACGCACCCTGCTGCGTGTTGTCCTAGCGGAAAAAGAGATGAAGTCGACCGCACGCAGCGTGGAACGTCTGATGGGAACCAAGGCCGAGGCTCGTTTCGAGTTCATCCAAGAAAACGCGGAATTCGCAAGCGCGAACTTGCTCGACGTCTAATTTCGGGAAGTACGAATGGCCCCGTCGCTGGCCGGCGGCGCTTTTCTTTGCACTCGGCCGTCAGAGCAGTCGATTGGCCACACACTCAGCATCGCGGCCGCGAGGGCGTAGAATATCAATGACTCACGCCACTCTCTTCGCACTTCCGAAGCAGCGGGGTTTTGCTGCCGCGCGCAAGTGCAATGCCATCCTTGACGCGCACTGCACCACCGTCGGTCTGGTTGAAGATAGTGCGCCGCGTATTATCGCGCACCGCGAAAACAAGTTTTTGCCGTTCTTCGACTTC
Organism: Pseudolabrys sp.; assembly: GCA_049674125.1. Lineage (GTDB taxonomy): Bacteria > Pseudomonadota > Alphaproteobacteria > Rhizobiales > Xanthobacteraceae > Pseudolabrys. The sequence goes on from JBATYN010000176.1 coordinate 4,342, forward strand.
GGTACCTGGTTGGAAAATCACGTCAACTGACAGACTGTTTGCCGAAATCTTTTCAGCCGACAGTATACTGTAGCGATTTACCGCAAAATCAGGGCCAAGGTTATGATCTTCTAGCACCAGCCCCACGCTCGGCGTGATGATGCTGACCCGCGGATTAGCGGGTGTTGCCGGTTGATTGCAATCAGCTGCCCAGGTTCCGAATAAGCCAAATTGCTGGAACAATTCATCGACCGGAGCGCCACTTGCGCCGCCGGGCGCGGCGAAAGACGCCACAAGCACAAAGATCGCCATCAAACGCATTTAACGCCGCTCCCACTTCAACCAACAATAGCAGCGGTTTGCGCGACGGCAATTGATTTAGACCGAAGCGTGGGAATCGGATTACTGATGGTAAATGCCGTCGTCTATTTGAAAGTCAAATTCGCGGCCTTCACGACTTCTGCAAAACTGGTGATGTCGGCGTCGATGCGTTTTCTAAACGCCTCACCAGTCGGCCCGCCCGGTTTCACGGCCATCCTGGACAGCCCTTCCCGAACGACCGGATCGGCGATTGCCTTGCCAAGTTCCGCCGTGAGCTTTTCCACGATCGGCGCTGGTGTGCCCGCCGGCACAAAAAACCCACTCCATAAATGGGTGTCAACTTCGGGAAATCCGGCTTCGGCCATGCTCGGGACATCAGGCAATTCTGGTGAACGTTCGGACCCTGTCACCGCCAGCGCGCGGATCTTGCCGCCTTTGACGAGCGGGATGACGGGCGGTCCGTCGGAGATCGTGAAGAGACATTGACCGGCCATGACGCTCAGGCTGGATTCGTTGCTGCTTTTGTAAGGGATCGCGACTCCCGGCATTCCGGTCTTCAGCTTCAACAGCTCGCTCGCAATTGTAAATGCGGGTGACGACGTGCCGTAGTTTGACTTATCGGGATTTGCTTTCGCCCAAGCGATAAGTTCCTTCACAGTCTTGGCCGGATGATCTTCTGGCACGACCATTACCAGAGGAAACGACGCGATCATATTGAGCGGAATGAAACTCTTGCTCGCGTGATAACTGAGATCCGGAAAGATCGCCGTGGCAATCGACATTTGGCCGGTAGCGCCGACCAGCACTGTGTACCCATCGGCCGGTTGACGCGCAACGAATTCGGCCGCGATGCGGCCACCGGCGCCAACGCGATTGTCGATCACCGAAGTGGCGCCAGTATTTTCCTGGAATTTTTGCACCACCAGACGCGCGAACAAATCGTTTCCGCCGCCGGCGGCAAAACCGACGACGAAATGGATTGGGCGATTCGGATAGTCGGCTTGCGCATGCGCGTTTCCACCAAACGCCACAAGCGCCATCACGACCACACCAATTATGCCGCTACATGTCTTCGTCATCCCTTCCCCCGTTTGCGCGCCGTCCCTACTCGGTCACGCTTTGGCAAAAGCGTACACTGAGTACTGCCATTGGAAAACGCCTTTGTCATGGTGTGCTATTGTTTTGTCGTCATCGGCCCTGCGAACTTGGACATGAGCGCAAAACGCGCAATTCCCCGGCGGAATCGAAGCGTGAACGCCGAATTTTTTGGCCATCCGCGGGGCCTCGCCTACCTATTTGCGACCGAAATGTGGGAGCGGTTTTCCTACTACGGGATGCGGGCGCTGCTCATCCTCTACATGCTGAAGTATTTGCTCGCGCCACAACAGGCCACCGGCGTTATTGGCCTCGCATCGTTCAAAAGCGCACTCGAGTACGTATTCGGACCCCTCGCGCCTCAGCCGTTCGCATCGCAGATCTATGGCTTCTATACGGGGCTGGTTTATCTAACCCCGGTCTTGGGCGGACTGCTGGCCGATCGCGTGCTCGGCCAGCGCCGCACGGTCATTGCGGGTGCTGCTTTGATGGCCATCGGCCACTTCATGATGGCTTTCGAGCAGCTTTTTTTGTTTGCGCTTGGAATTCTTATTCTCGGAAATGGAGCCTTCAAGCCAAACATCTCGACACAGGTCGGCGCGCTCTATGCACCGGGTGACCGTCGCCGAGATCGCGCCTTCTCGATCTTTTATGTGGGCATCAATCTCGGCGCATTCCTCGCCCCGCTTATTTGCGGAACACTGGGCGAAGAGGTCGGTTGGCACTATGGATTTACAGCCGCCGGGGTCGGTATGACGCTTGCCCTCATTATTTATCTCGCCGCGACCCCTCATCTGCCGAAAGACGCCTTCGAAAAGCGGGCCTCGCCACGCACGCTCGATCGCGCTGCATGGAAATCGATCGTCGCACTGTTGCTGCTGTTTGCACCGGTCAGTCTTTTCTGGGCGACCTACGAGCAGCAAGGCAACACAATTACGCTTTGGGCGGATCAATTTACGGATCGCCGTTTCCTGGGGGGTGAAATTCCCGTTACCTGGTTTCAGGCATTCAACCCATTTATGATTTTCGCATTTACGCCCTTCATCGTCGCACTGTGGCGCTGGCAAGGACGGCGAGAACCTTCAACGACAATGAAGCTTGCAATCGGCTGCCTGTTCAACGGGTTTGCCTACCTGATCATGGTCGCCGCTGCGTGGAGCGCCAGCGGGGACAAGGCAAGTTGGCTGTGGCTGTTCGCCTATTTTGTCGTGATCACAATCGGCGAACTTTATCTGTCGCCGACCAGCCTGTCGTTAGTAACGAAAATTGCTCCCGCTCCGCTATTATCGATGATGATGGGCGTGTGGCTTGCCACAAGTTTTGCCGGAAACTTTCTCGCGGGGTACTTGGGCACCTTTTGGTCGAGCATGAGCCAGACCGAATTCTTCCTGATGCTTGCGTTTATTTCGGGCGTAGCGAGTGCCTCAATTGCACTGCTGAGTATTCCCTTGCGGTCCGTCTTGCGCCACTAATCCAGGGGCAAACCGACATATTGCTCGGCGAGCGAAATAGCTGCGGCCTTTGAACTCGTGAGATAATCCAGGTCGGATAGCTGCCGGCGTCGATCGAAGGCCGACTCATGTGGAAATCGATGCATGATTTGTGTCATCCACCAGGAGAAACGCTGCGCGTACCAAACCCGCCGGAGGCAAGCCGCCGAATAATTTTCTAGCCGATCGCTCACATTTTTCTTGTAAAAAGAATCCAGCGCGCGCGAAAGCACCACCACATCGGCAAAAGCGAGATTCATGCCTTTCGCACCGGTCGGCGGCACAATGTGCGCGCTGTCGCCGGCAAGAAATAGCCGACCATAATGCATCGGCTCTACGACAAAACTGCGCATTGGCGTGATGCTCTTTTGCAGAACCTTGCCTTCTTCGAGCTTGCGCGCGCCCCCAAGCCGCTTGTGCAACTCGTCCCAGACGCGACGGTCGGGCCAGCTTTCGATATCCTCCTCGTGCTCGCATTGGAAATAGAGCCGAGCGAGAGTTGGCGCGCGCATAGTGTAGAGAGCAAAGCCGCGATCGGTGTATGAATAAACGAGCTCGTGGTCCGGCGGCGGGCTCTCTGACAATATGCCAAGCCAGCCAAACGGATAGTCACGTTCGAATACGCTGAGCACGCCGTCGGGAATGCTCGGCCGGCAAATCCCGTGAAACCCGTCGCAACCGGCGACGAAGTCGCATTCAATTTGCTGTGCGCGGCCTTCATGAATAAAACGAATTTTCGGCTGATTGCCGGTCATATCATGAATGCTGACATCGCCAACTTCGAACAATAGCGGCCCGCCGTCCGCAAGACGGCGCTCCACCAAATCTTTCACCACCTCCTGCTGCCCATATATGGTGACGCGTTTATTCACCAGCGCCTTGAAATCGATGCGGTGCAAATCACCATTGATGCCAATATTGATACCCCAATGCGGCATGCCTTCGCGTTGCAGCCGCGCGCCGATGCCAACCTCGATCAGCAGATCAGCGGCCCAATGCTCGATCAGCCCGGCGCGGATACGATTTTCGATGTAGTTGCGACTACGGTTCTCGATGACGATTGATTCAATGCCCTGCAGGTGCAGCAACCTCGCCAACATAAGACCAGCGGGTCCCGCTCCGATAATTCCGACCTGCGTTCGCATGACTTGCTTCCTGTCGACAAAATTTAACGCCCCCTATAGGCGCGGATATCGCTGGCGCAAAGGGACGAAGCCCGGAAACCATTGGATAATTGTCTCAAGTCCCGTGCCTCTCGGAGATCAGCCTGGCCAGCCGTAACGGGGGACTTTATTGCGATAGTTTTTGTAGGCGTCTCCAAACTTCGCTTCGAGGTACCGTTCTTCGCGCCGGACCACACCGAAATGCAGAATGATTGTGAATACGATGGTCATCACCAGCATCCAATCGGAAGCGAGCGCGATAGCCAGCCCGGCCAGAAAAAGGGTCCCGCCTACATACATCGGGTTGCGCAACCTTGCGAAGATTCCCTCCCTAACCAAAACAGTCGATGGTTTCCAAGGCTCGACACGAGTGCCAACCGATCGGAAGGCGAGATTGGCGGAAATGACCAGCGCGAGACCCGCACCGATGAGCGCCGCACCGATCACAACACGGCCGGTCATCGACAAAAGCACGCTCAGCACATAAGCCGGCAGCAACCAATCGAGGATAAGGCCGAGAACGATTACCACCGCGGCCAAAAGTGGCGGCGGGGCAATTACGCCAGCGTTGTCGCCGATGTCATTCATGTTCATTCACTCCAACACTGTCGCCATTCCTTACACGCTTAGCCACTCCGCCAACGCCGCATTCACCGCTTCAGGCTTCTCGATGGACGACAAATGCCCACAATCGGGCACAACGACGAGTCGTGCACCAGAAACTCCAGTGCAAATTTCCTTTGCAAGCTCCGGCGGAGTGAGTTCGTCTCCCTCGCCCACCACCACGAGCGTCGGACAGCGAATGCTTGCGAGCAACGGCCGTGAATCCGGCCGCGATGTGATCGCCTGTTGTTGGCGCACAAAGGCCTCTACTCCGGTATCGGCGGCCATCTCCCGCACCACGCGTTTAAGCGCCTCGTCATTGTGGCGATTGCGGTGAAGGAAGCGCGGCGTAAGTGTTTCGACGACCTCACCGATTTTGCCAACTTGCGCCAAGCCGATGAATTTTTCGCGTGCGGCGGACTGTTCGGCGGTATCCGGCCTCGCCGAGGTGTCAAGAAATGCAAGTTTAACGACCCGCTCCGGCGCCAGCCGCAATATTGCGAAAGCGATATAACCGCCCATTGACAGCCCCGCGAGAGCAAAACGCGGCGGTGCATCTGCAAGAATGCGTGCGGCGATCGCAGCCATTTCACTATCACGCCGGTGATCGGCGACCGTAACCGAGCCAAAAGGCCACAGACCTGCAATTTGAGGAGCAAAAAGCCGCGCGCTGCACAGCAGACCAGGTATCAATACGAGTGGTAAAGTAGCTGCCATTTTGCACTCCGGAACGCCAAAAGATTAAGAATTAATATGACTTATAGGCGGCGCTAGCATTGACTTTAGCCCTTTGCGCCCTATGTTTCCGGTCAACCGATCTGACATGAAGATTCGGCCGTCCCCCGCGCAAAGCAATCGGTTTTTTTAGTCCGGCGCGGCCTGGGCGGCTTCTGAGGTTATATGGCTTTTTCCCATCTCGGCTTATCCGCCAAAGTTCTCGCCGCTATCGAGGCGGCAGGCTACAAGACCCCCACTCCCATCCAAGACCAGGCAATTCCCCACGTCCTCGCACGGCGCGATGTGCTTGGTATTGCACAAACGGGCACCGGGAAGACCGCCGCTTTCGTTTTGCCAATGCTCACAATGCTGGAGCAAGGACGGGCGCGAGCGCGCATGCCGCGCACACTCATCCTCGAGCCGACACGCGAACTTGCGGCTCAGGTTGCGGATCATTTTGAAAAATACGGCAAGAATCACAAGCTCAACGTCGCGCTGATCATTGGCGGGGTATCGTTTGACAACCAGGACGCCAAACTGGTCCGCGGCGTCGACGTCCTGATCGCAACACCTGGCCGTCTGCTCGATCATTCCGAACGCGGACGTCTGCTACTCTCAGGTGTCGAACTGCTGGTTATTGATGAAGCCGACCGCATGCTCGACATGGGATTCATCCCCGACATCGAGCGCATCGGCAAGCTGGTACCCTTTACTCGTCAGACTTTGTTCTTCACAGCGACGATGCCGCCGGAAATTCAGCGCATCGCTGACAAATTCCTGCATAATCCAGTACGCGTTGAAGTTTCCAAACCCGCCACCGCGGCAGTTACGATCACACAGCGGCTCGTCGCCACCGGCCGTGAACCGCACGACAAGCGCGAGACCCTGCGCAACTTGATCCGTTCTGCCGACAGCTTCAAGAACGCCATCGTTTTCTGCAACCGCAAGCGCGAAGTTGCGCAACTGCACCGCTCGTTGCTGCGCCATAAATTCAATGCGGTGGCCTTGCACGGAGACATGGATCAGTCTGCGCGCACGGCCGCACTCGAACAGTTCCGCAAAGGCGAAGTCACGGTGCTGGTCGCTTCCGATGTTGCCGCCCGTGGCCTCGACATTCCGGAAGTTAGCCACGTCTTCAATTTCGACGTGCCGCATCATCCCGATGATTATGTGCACCGTATTGGCCGCACAGGCCGCGCTGGCCGCTCAGGCACAGCTATCACCATTGTCGCGCCGAGCGATAGCAAGGCGGTGGGCGCCATTGAGCGATTGACCGGCCAGACCATCACCTGGATGGGTGAGCCTGCAGCAACAGAGGTGCGCGACAGCCGCAATGGCGGTGACCGCGGGGCGCGCGCCGAACCTCAACGCGATCGGCAACAACGCAACCGACGTCCTCCGAACCGGCCCAAAAAGGACGCCCCGGCGCATAAGGCGCTGCCACCGCCTCCTGTCGAAGACGCCGAGGCGGGACATCTTCCGGCGTTTTTGCTCCGACCGGTCTCCGTTAAAGCCTGACCGTACAATCGCTTTCATGCAATCAAGGGTTGTATGAAAAGTTCCAGATTTACTCCCGATTCATTTCCGTCGAATACCTTTCCTTTATGAGTGACGCTGCACCTGCTGTCCTCCCGCAGGTCTAGGCCGGCACCTGGGGGTCCTGACGATGACCGGGCGTGTCGAGGATTACGAACGCACGATGGCGTTCGCGGACATTGCCCTTGGCCAGATGAAGGCTCTCCGCCAACCCGCAACTCCGCGCAATTACGAGATTTGGTACGCCTACGCGAGCGGCTATCACCCGGCGCTTAATCAACAGGTCAATGTCACGCTCAAGGCCAAGGGCACTATTTCCGAAGCCGACCTGACACAGATTTACGAGAATTTTCTTTCGCCAACACGCCTGACAGACCGGATCGATCAGGTCGGCAGCCAGGTCAAAGGCGAGATCGACCAGGTGATGGCGATGATCGATGCCGCTGCAGGATCTGCGAGCAGCTACACCGAAAGCCTCGCCGGTGCGACCGAAAAACTCGGCCAGTCAAAAGATCGCGAAGGCCTGCGCGCCATCGTGGAAAGCTTGGTGCAAACCACAAAACACATGGAGCTTTCCAACCATCAGCTGGAAGAGCGCCTTCTTGCGTCGAAGCAGGAAATCAATGAGCTACAGGAGAATCTCGAGGCGGTGCGTACTGAAAGTCTCACCGACCCGCTCACCCAGCTGGCCAACAGAAAATACTTCGACCTCTCATTGGAAAAAGCCATTGCGTACGCGATCGCCAATAACGAGTCGCTGTCTCTCATGCTCACAGACATCGATCATTTCAAGGCGTTCAACGACAGCTTTGGTCACCTCACCGGCGATCAGGTACTGCGCCTTGTGGCGATGTCGGTGAAGCAAAACGTCAAAGGCCAGGATACCGCCGCGCGTTACGGTGGTGAGGAATTTGCGATTGTCTTGCCGAACACCGTATTACGCGCGGCGATAACCGTTGCCGACCATATCCGCCGCGCAGTGATGACCAAGGAACTCATGAAAAGGTCGACGGGCGAGCACCTTGGCCGTGTCACCATCTCGATCGGAGTTGCGACCTTGCACCAGGGCGATACCGCGCAATCGTTGATCGAACGCGCGGATGCCTGCCTTTATGCGGCCAAGCGGCTTGGGCGCAATCGCGTCGTCTGCGAAGCGGACCCGGAATTCGCCGGTCCGGCGACGGCTCCGCAAGTGGCGTGAGCGGCGCTACTCTGTGCCCTTTGCCGGCGTAAGTTGCACCGACTCCCCACAGCCGCACGCTGACGTCTGGTTCGGATTGTTGAATATAAATTGGGCCGATAGTTTTTCGGTTTTGTAATCCATCTCGGTACCGAGCAGGAACAGAATCGCCTTCGGATCGATGAGAATTTTGACGCCCTTGTCCTCAACCACCTCGTCGGCCGGGTTGACTGCTTCGGCATATTCCATGGTGTATTCCATGCCGGCGCAGCCACCGTTTTTGACGCCAACGCGCACACCGGCAACGGGTGTGTTCGCGCGCGCCATCACATCCTTGATGCGCGCCGCCGCAGCATCGGTAAGCCGCATCACCTGAGGTCGGGGGCGTACTGTGGCCATGAAAATCCTCTTTAATCCGTATGTGTCGCTTCGGCCTGCTTAGTGCAAATCACCACATATTGAGCACGAGTCGGGCTTCGTCCGACATCCGACTTGGGTCCCAAGGCGGGTCCCACACGACTTCAACCTTGGTTTCCTTGACTCCCGGCACGCTGGAAACCGCATTTTCCACCATGATCGGCAGATCCTGGGCCGCCGGGCAATTTGGCGACGTCAGCGACATGTCGATTTTCACCGCGCGATCGTCACCAATATCGATTTTGTAAATCAGCCCGAGCTCATAAATATCGGCCGGGATTTCCGGGTCATAGACGGTCTTCAGACCCGCGATGATATCGTCGGTCAACTTGCTGAGCTCATCCTGCGGCAAAGCCGGTGAACCGGTAATGGCCGCATTTTCCGGGGGCTTCTCCGCAACGCTTGCACTGTCGGTTTTTTCATCAGTCATGCAAAAAATTCCTGCGCCTTGACGAGTGAAGCTGTAAGTACGTCCACCTCGTCCTTGGTGTTGTACATGGCGAAAGAAGCCCGGCAGGTTGCGGTTAGTCCATAACGTGCCAGCAGCGGCATCACGCAATGCGTGCCGGCGCGTACCGCGACCCCCGCACGGTCGATAATGGTCGCTACGTCGTGAGGGTGCGCGCCTTTCATCTCAAACGAAACGATGGGGCCCTTCTCGGGCGCGTTGCCGATAATGCGCAACGAGTTAATTTGGCCGAGCCGCTCATGAGCGTATTTAACCAGCGCGCTCTCATGCGCGCGGATACGCGTTTTGCCGACAGAATTGACGTAGTCGATTGCCGCGCCGAGGCCGATCGCTTGCACGATCGCCGGAGTACCCGCTTCGAACTTGTAGGGCGGCTCGCCGTAAGTCACGCGATCCTCGAAAACCTCATGAATCATTTCGCCACCGCCGTTGAATGGCGGCATCTTCGCCAAATGCTCATATTTACCGTAGAGCGCGCCAATCCCGGTCGGTCCATAAACTTTGTGACCGGTGAAGACGTAGAAGTCGCAATCGATGTCGCGCACATCAACATCCATGTGCACTGCCGCCTGCGCCCCATCGATCAACACTGGAATGCCGCGTGCATGAGCGAGTTTCACAACCTCCTTGACCGGCACCACAGTGCCAAGCGCGTTCGACATGTGGGTAACCGCGACCATCTTGGTTCGCGGCGTGAGCAATTTCTCGAACTCATCGAGCAGGAAGTTGCCGTCGTCGTCGATCGGTGCCCATTTAATGACTGCACCTTGGCGTTCACGTAAAAAATGCCAAGGCACGATGTTGGAGTGATGCTCCATGATCGACAGAACGATCTCATCACCAGCCTTGATGCGCTCACGACCGAAAGTATAGGCGACCAGATTAATCGCCTCGGTGGCGTTTCGGGTGAAGACGATCTCTTCCTTACGGCCGGCATTCAAAAACGTCCGGACAGTCTCTCGCGCGCCTTCGTAAGCTTCCGTGGCCTCGTTGGCGAGGTAATGCAGCCCGCGGTGCACATTGGCGTATTGCTCCGTGTAAGCCTTTTGCAACCGGTCGAGCACCTGCTTTGGCTTTTGCGCCGAGGCCGCGTTATCGAGATAAACCAGCGGCTTGCCATAGACCTTCAGCGCCAGCGCGGGAAAATCCGTGCGGATCTTGGCGACGTCGTAGGAGCCATTGCTGACCGCCGGATGCATGGTCAACCTCGCCTTCCGAGCCACTTGAGCGCAGCGAATTTCAGCGCATCGCGAATTCCTTCATGCGCAATCTGTTCGATTGTCTCGTCGATAAAAGCCTCAATCAACAGCGCTTCGGCTTCCTTCTCGGAAATGCCGCGCGACATCAGGTAAAATTTTAAGCCAGGATCAAGCGCACCGGCAGTGGCGCCGTGGCCGCAGACTACGTCGTCGGCGAAGATCTCCAGCTCCGGTTTGTTGTCTGCTTCGGATTCGTCGGAGAGCAGCAGCGCCCGCGTCATCATCTTGGCATCGGTCTTCTGGGCGTGTTGCTTGACGACAATCTTGCCCTGAAACACCGAATGACTTTGATTGTCGAGCACCGCCTTGAATTGTTCGCGGCTCTCGCAATGGCCGGCGGCATGCTCGATGAGCAGAGTGGTATCGACATGTTCTTTGCCGCGCAACAGAGCGACACCGCAGATGCCCGCCTTCGTGCCTTCACCAGCAAAGCGAATAAATTTCTGATTGCGAACGACACTGGAGTCAGCTGTGAAATCGAAACTGTTGAACCGTGCGCGGGCGCCGATCGTAGCAAGCAGAGTCGCGACATGTACGGCACGCGCTTGAGTGATCTTGATGTAGTCGACCTGCGCCTCGTCTCCTACTACCAATTCGAGCGCGGCATTAATCTGTGCATCGCCGCTTTCATGGCTTTCGATTATCGCCGCCTTGGCGCCTTTCTCCACGACGACCAGCGAACGCATGAAAGCGGAGCTCGGCTTTTCGCTACCGGTCAGGAAAACGAGATTGATTGGCCGCTTCAGCGCGGCACCGGCGGATACGCGGATCACTGCACCATCGCCCATCAAGGCGGTATTGAGCGCCACGGCCACGTCATCGGTTACGAAGGTCTGGCCGACATGGGCCGCCACCAACGGGTCACCTTTGCCGAGCGCGTCCGCCATTGTCCCAATGGTAAGGCCGGGCTCCGGAGCCACATCGGACAATTCGGGCACGAAAGAGCCGTCGACGAACACAATGCGACGAATTTCGATCCCGCCGAGTAACTGGTCGGCACTCTTTGCCCGCGCACGCGCTGCCACATCAGGCGGCGCCGCGAGCGGACTAAGCTCGCGCATGAGCGCCCGCAGATCTGTGTATTTCCATTCCTCGACGCGCCGGTGCGGAAGGCCGCGCGTGTCGAACTCGCGAAACGCTTGCTCACGCAGCGCCGAAACTGCACCTTTGCCCGGCAACTTGTCGCGCGCGGCGACGAAGGCAGCGCTGAGTGCCTGCTCTGTCGGCGTCTTCATGGCACGAACGTCAGCGTTCATCAGGCCGCCTCGCCCTGGAACTGCGCGTAGCCTTTGGCTTCCAATTCGAGCGCCAGCTCCTTGCCACCCGATTTAACGACTTTGCCCTTCGCCAGCACGTGAACCACGTCAGGAACGATGAACTCGAGCAGCCGCTGGTAGTGGGTGATCACAATCATCGAGCGGTCCGGGGATCGCAGCCGGTTGACGCCTTCGGCGACAATCTTGAGTGCATCGATGTCGAGGCCAGAATCAGTTTCATCGAGCACCGCGAGACGCGGCTGAAGGATCGCCATTTGCAGAATTTCGTTGCGCTTTTTCTCGCCACCGGAAAACCCAACATTGACTGCACGCCGCAGCATGTCCTGGCTGATCCCAAGATGGCTGGCGGTATCGCGCACCAATTTCATGAAATCGGGCGTGGAAAGCTCCCGTTCGCCACGTGTCTTGCGCTGCGCGTTGAGTGCAGTGCGCAAAAACGTCATTGTGGCAACACCCGGCACTTCGACGGGATACTGAAAGGCGAGAAATACGCCTTTGGCGGCGCGCTCATCGGGTGCCATTGCGAGAATACTTTCGCCGTTGAGCAGTACGTCACCCTCCGTGACTTTGTAATTGTCCTTCCCGGCCAGCACATAAGCGAGTGTCGACTTACCGGAGCCGTTAGGACCCATGATGGCCGCGACCCGGCCCTTTTCAACGGACAACGTAAGGCCATTGAGGATTTTCTTGTCCTCCACCTCGACATGGAGATTTTTGACTTCAAGATATGCCATTTTGTTTAGCCCACACTTCCTTCAAGCGAGATCGAAATCAGTTTCTGCGCCTCGACGGCAAATTCCATCGGTAACTGCTGCAATACGTCCTTGACGAAACCGTTGACCACCAAGGCTGTTGCCTCCTCGGCTGACATGCCGCGCTGACGGCAATAAAACAGCATGTCCTCGGAAATTTTCGAGGTTGTCGCTTCGTGTTCGAACACAGCTGAGGAATTCTTGGCCTCGATATAAGGAACAGTGTGTGCGCCGCAGTCGTGGCCGATCAGTAGTGAATCGCAGTTGGTGAAATTGCGCGCGCCCGTCGCCTTGCGGTGCGCCGTGACCAGGCCGCGATACGTGTTGTTAGATTTGCCTGCTGCAATACCCTTGGAAATGATGCGGCTAGTTGTGTTCTTGCCGAGATGCAGCATCTTGGTTCCGCTGTCGACTTGCTGACGGCCGTTTGAAATCGCAATCGAATAGAACTCACCGCGCGAATGGTCGCCGCGGAGGATGCAACTCGGATATTTCCACGTGATGGCCGAACCGGTCTCAACCTGCGTCCAAGAGATTTTGGAGCGGGCGCCGCGGCAGTCGCCGCGCTTGGTGACGAAATTGAAAATGCCGCCTTTGCCGTCGGCGTCGCCCGGGTACCAGTTCTGCACAGTCGAATACTTGATCTCGGCATCGTCGTGGGCAACCAGTTCGACCACAGCCGCGTGCAGCTGGTTCTCGTCGCGCATCGGCGCGGTGCAACCTTCGAGATAGCTGACGTAGGCACCCTTGTCCGCAATGATCAACGTACGCTCGAATTGGCCGGTGTTCGCCTCATTGATGCGGAAATAGGTCGACAGCTCCATCGGGCAGCGCACGCCCGGCGGCACGTAGACAAACGAACCGTCTGAGAACACCGCCGAATTTAGCGTGGCAAAGAAATTGTCTGAAGTCGGCACCACAGAACCGAGATACTTCTTCACCAATTCGGGATGTTCGCGGATCGCCTCCGACATCGGCATGAAGATGACGCCGGCCCTCTTCAGCTCCTCTTTGAAGGTGGTGGCGACCGAGACGGAATCGAAAACCGCATCCACTGCGACGCGTCGCTCGCCCTCGGGGCGCACAACGCCGGCTAGGATCTCTTGCTCGCGCAGCGGAATGCCAAGCTTCTCGTAGGTCTTGAGAATTTCAGGATCGACTTCGTCAAGCGAGGCCAGCGCCTTCTTTTTAGGCGCGGAATAATAATAAGCGTTTTGATAGTCGATCTTGGGATAATCGACGCGCGCC
>JBATYN010000177.1:0-8269 GCA_049674125.1 Pseudolabrys sp.
GCCGCGGCAATCGACGCAACGGCGCTGTCGTTCAACGTTGCAAATGCCGAAACGCTCTTTGCTTTCCGCACCCCGCCCACGCAAACCCAAATTGAACCGCAAGCCGTCGAGCCCGCACCGGTGGATGAAAACGACGACGCTCAGGTCGTCGACCCGCGATTGCAACGCCAGATCGTCAATTACGCGAGAAACGAACCGGCCGGGACGGTCGTCATAGATACTCCGCACACTTTCCTCTACTACGTGCTCGGCGACGGCAAGGCGATGCGCTACGGCATCGGCGTTGGCCGCGAAGGCTTCACCTGGTCGGGCGTAAAATCGGTCGAGCGCAAAGCCGAATGGCCGGACTGGTATCCGCCATCCGAGATGCTCGCGCGTCAGCCCTACCTGCCGCGCATGACCGCCGGCGGCCCGGGCAATCCGCTCGGTGCACGCGCCATGTACATCGCAGGCACGCAATACCGTATTCACGGCACCAACGCGCCGAGCACGATCGGCAAGCAAGTGTCGAGCGGCTGTATTCGCCTGACCAACAGCGACGTGATCGATCTCTACAATCGCGTAAAGATCGGCGCCAAGGTCATCGTGCTACCGCAGACAACGGTCGCGCGCGCGAAGATTCAGCAAGCTGCGTATGCCTACGCGCCGCTGCCGCAAAGTCCGGCGCAGCGGACGTGGAGCAGCATTCGCCCCACCGGCCACTACTAGATTTCCCGCAAGCCTTGACCGAATGACCCGGCATCGAGCCGGGTCATTTTTTGCATTGGCACGCGGAGCGGCGGCGGGTACTGATCTCTCGGTCAGGATCGGGAGCATGCACATGCGTATTGCAGCAATGGCGGCGGGTGCAGTCGGGGGGTATTTCGGCGCGAGGATGGCCGCGGCCGGACACGATGTTTTCTTCATCGCGCGTGGCGCCCATCGGGACGCAATTGCCAAAAACGGCCTCAAGATCGAAAGCGTGCACGGCGATTTACATCTGCCGAAGCCGAACGTCACCGACGACCCCGTGAAAGTGGGACCGGTCGATATCGTGCTGTTTGCAGTGAAACTGTGGGACACAGAGACGGCAGCGGCGGCAGCGCGCCCTCTTCTCGGCCCTAACGGCCGACTGATTACTTTTCAAAACGGGGTTGATAGCGTCGATCGTATTTCGTCGGTGGTCGGCGCCGAGCGCACGGTCGGCGGTGCCGCTTACATTGCAACCACCATCGCGTCGCCCGGCGTTATCAAGCACACCAGCCAATTCGCCACGATCCGATTTGGCCGCGCCGACAAGCGTCCGGATAATACGCTCAACACCTTCGTCGATGCGGGCAAAGCGGCAAAGCTCGACATTGGTCTGTCCGCCGACATCGACCGCGAGCTGTGGCAGAAATTCATCTTCCTGACCGCTATGGCGGGTTCGACGGCGGCGCTGCGCTCACCGATCGGCCCTATCGCCGCCGATTCCGAATTGCGCGGCTTTTTTCGTGCGCTGATGGAGGAGGCTTTTGCGGTCGGCAAAGCCAAGGGTGCGGCGCTGGATCCCGCCTATCTCGAAGAGCGCATGAATTTTCTCGCCAACAAGATCGAGCCCGGCATGAAAGCATCGATGGCGCACGATCTCGAGCGCGGAAACCGCCTGGAGCTTGATTGGCTCGCGGGCAAGGTGCGCGCGCTTGGCCGTGAATTTGGAATTCCAACGCCAGCGAGCAATACGGTCTATACCGTGCTCAAACTCCATCGCATGGGCAAAGGCCACTGAGGCCCGCGGCACTCGTGACGGCCAGGACTTGCCTCAGCTCAAGGCGACGCGCAAGCTTCGTGCTCGTCAGCTTTAGGAGGCCGACATGCGCCGCTCAATTTTGGTTATTTCCGGCCTCTGTGTTCTCTGGCTACCGACGCCCGCGCAAGCGACGAGCATGAAATCGACAGCACCGGAGAGGATGCTGCAGCAAAATGACGCCAAGAAAATGCGCGCGTGCGACGACCGGGCGATGCGTGAAAAAATCCCGATGGAGCAGAAATCCGCCTTCGTGAAGAAGTGTATGGCGGAGATGAAGTAACTTCGATTTGGCACAGCCGACGCAGAAGAAGCCCCGGCGCGCGGCCGGGGCTCCCCGTGCGCAACGGCTGGAAAGGGGCAAACCAAACCAGCCATCCCGGCACATTTTTGATCGACGCGCGATAACCTGCCAAAGCGCGCGCCGACCTCAAGAACACCGGCACGACACATGCCATTTAAAAAATGGCCGCACTTGCACGGCGCGGCCATTTGCTAAAGAACAGTAGTTGCTTCAAAGCCACTTGCTTCAGAGGGGAAGAGTGGCACCACATTCGAGCGAGTTTTGCGTCAATCCGCCTTCGCCAGGATCATTGATTCAAATTAAGGAACGGGGTTAGCCTTGAATTCGAGGAGACCTATGGACCTTGCAGCCTCCGGCAATGCGTTGAATCAACACCCGTTCGTTGTGCGGCTTTTGCAGCATGTGGATCTCGACTCTGTCGATTTAAAAAGCCTCGACGCCATTATCGACGGCGAAATATCGATCCGGAAGCGGCGAGACCTCATCGTCGACGGTTACGTCTATCGCAAGCTTTGCTTTGTGAAGAACGGCTACGCCATGCGCTACAAGCTCCTGCGCAACGGCAAGCGGCAAATCCTCAATGTTGTTCTGCCCGGCGACATTGTCGGCATCCCCGGCAGTTTTTATGAACGGGCGGCTTATTCGGTCACGGCCATCACCGATCTCACGATGAACGTCTGCGCGCTCGATGCGTATGTGCAGCTTTGCTATCGACGGCCCCAGTTCGGCCTCGCCCTAAGTTGGTTTGCCGTGCAGGAGGCAACCACCTATGCCGAGCACATCATCGACGTCGGGCGACGCACGCCGATCGAGCGCTTGTCGCATTTTCTCCTCGAGCTGCACGCGCGGTTATTTGTCGTTGGGCGCGCCGAGAAAACGAGCTTCGTTTTGCCGTTCTCACAGGAGGTGATGGCGGATGTTTTGGGGCTAAGCGTCCCCCATCTCAACCGGATGATCCAACGCCTGCGGACGGAACAATTGATCGCGGACAGCGACCGTAAGATCGAATTTATAGATGTCGGCGCACTCCAGGCGCTCGCGCATTACCAGCCGCACGAATTGGCGCCGATACCACTGCCGAAAACTGCCTAGCGGAAAGTCAGACGAATCGTGGGATCGGGCCGATTTGCGGTGTGGTGCGGCCGCCGAGATCGACAAATTCCTCGTCGACATAACACCAGCCCCATCCTTCGGGCGGATCATAGCCTTCGATGATTGGGTGCCCGGTCGCATGGAAGTGTTTGGTGGCGTGCTTGTTGGGCGATGAATCGCAGCAACCAACATGGCCGCACGTGCGGCACACCCGCAAATGAACCCAAGGTGAGCCAATTTTCAGGCACACTTCGCAACCGCGCGCGCTTGGCGTCACGTCTTTGATGCTGGCCTCGTGAGTGCACATTTTGGTCATGGCGCTCTTCGGTGTTTCCGCCCGGCCGCCGGCAACATCGTCGCCGAGGTGAAAGCGCCGGCGGCGGCGAAAATAGCCGCAATCATCAGTCCAATCCGATAGCCGGATGAATATGACGCAATGCCTGCGGAAAGCGCAACGCCGGCGAGTTGCGAGACGCGGGTCACCGCATTGTTGATGCCGGACGCCAGCCCCTCATCGGCGTCTGCGACGCTCGACATTACTGACGCGGTGAGTGGCGCAATGAGCACCGCAAACGAGATTCCCAGCAGGGCCATTGGCACGATCACACCGACGACCAGCGAAGCGGTTTTGCCAAACGCCAGCAGCAGCAAGGCGAGCGCGGCGCCGAGCGGACCCACAATCAGCATTGCGCGGGCACCGAATTTATCCGCCACGGCCCCGAATGGTTGCGACAAAAGACCAACGCCGAGCGTGAACGGAAGAAATGTGAGTCCTGCGTCGATCGGTGACAGGCCGCGTCGGTCGACGAGGTCGAAGGGTACAAGGAAAAACATAATCGACAAGCCGATATAGATCAGCAGCGTAGCGACATTGAGTCCGACAAATACACGGTTGCTTGTGAGTCGCGGCGGCGTCATCGGATGCGCACTGGCGCGCTCCCAAAAAGCGTAGCCAACAAGCGCCGCACCGCCGAATACACCAACGATCGTAATCGTCACGACATTCACCGCGCCGGTCTTGTCCGGCCCTATTTGGCTGAGCGCCCAGGCCATCGCACCAAGCGCGCTTGCCAGGATTGCCGCGCCGGGAAGATCAAACCGGCGCGCGGCATGCTGATCGCCCGGTGCGTAGTGGACCAAGAGCGCCACGGCTATCAGTGCCAATGGCGGATTGATCGCGAAAACCCACTGCCAGCCAAAATTTTCGGTCAGCCAGCCGCCAAGAACCGGCCCGCCCGCGGTGGTGAGAGCGGAGGCCGCGGCCCAGACACCGATCGCACGATTGCGTTCTTCCTTAGGATATGTCGCGCCGATAAGAGCGAGACTCGATGGCGTCACGATTGCGGCCGAAATTCCCTGCAGGACGCGAAACGCGATCAACCACTCGATCGACGGCGATATCACACAAGCCGCCGACGCCAGCCCAAACCCGAGACAGCCCACGCCCAGCATCCGTGCTTTGCCGTAATGGTCGGCCAGCGCCCCGCCGATCAGCGTCAAGGCGGCGAGTGCCAATATGTAGCCGTTTAGCACCCACTGCACCGAGGCCAGATCGGCACCAAAAAACGCGCGTAGTTTCGGGAGTGCGACCGTCAATGCCGACCCATCGATGAATGCCATCGAGGACGCGAGCACGCAGGCGGCAAGCACCATCCGGCGATGCTGCGGCGCGATTTCGCGCCCGAGCGCACGCGGGCATGGTTCGGCCGCAATAATGCCGCGGTCGCATGGCTCGACGAAGGGCTGCGCCATGGGGGCTTATGGATAACACGCGCGAAAGGCGCGCGAAATGGCAGCAATGCTGGCGCGTAGACCCGGCGCCGCCTAACATTCGCCCGCGGGCGATTCGAGCAGAACATGAACGGCGGACTCGCCACCTTCATTTACTACGCGACGGCACCGATCCGGCTGTTTGGCCGGTCGGCGCGATTTCGTTTGGCTGTCGGCGCCGCTTGCGTCCTCGCAATCTGCTTTGCAGCGACACTCTGGGCGCTCAATCGCTTTGCGTCTTCCGATACCGGATTGCCGGAAGCGCTCGCGATTCTGCAACCGCCGCAACCATTGCAGCCGGTGACGCGCGCTTCACACGTCATTGCGCCGGTCGCCGTCGCACTCGCGGCCATCGGCCACTCGCTCGACACCGCCGCACCGCGCGAATTTGTCGGCAAGAATGACAATCCGGTCACGCAATTGCTCGGCCAGGCCGAGATCGGCCTCACCGTCTCGCGCGGGACGATATACACGACCGGGCAGCCCGGCGCGCTCACGATCATCACACCGATGAACGGCACCATTCGCGTCACCGGTCAGATCGGTAACACCGCCGGCAAGGCGGTCGGCGGCATCGGCGGTGCGATCGGTGACCTGATTGGTGGTGGCGCTGTCGGCAAGCAAATCGAGACTCTTGCCACCAAGGCGCTCGATCAGCGCGCCGATTTTCGCGGGAACGTCATCGTGACGTCGCGGCCGCAAATCACGGCGTCATGGCGGATCGAGCCCAACCTCGCCGGCCGCCTCGATTTCGGCGATACCGGCACCAATATTGCCGGCATCAGGGTCAACCTCGCGAACGAGATCAAGCCAGTGCTCGATCCTGTCGTCAGCAATCAGATCAACGCGCTGCAATCGCGGCTACGCAATGATCCAATGATCGAGCGCACCGCGCGCGAGCAATGGGCGAAGATGTGCCGGTCCATTCCGCTTGGCGGAGAAAAAACGGGGTTGCCGCCGCTGTGGCTTGAGATGCGCCCGGTCCGTGCCGCCGCCGCACAGCCACTGGTCGACGCCCGCAACGTCACGATCACGATTGGCGTTCAGGCCGAAACGCGCATTTTGCCGAACGAGACCAAGCCGAATTGCCCGTTTCCGGCGCAGCTCGAGCTGGTGCCACCAATGCAGGACGGGGTACTTGCCGTTGGTGTGCCTATCGACGTGCCGTTTACGGAACTCAACAAGTTGATCGAACTGCAACTCAAGGGCCGCCACTTTCCCGATGACGGCAGCGGGCCGGTTGACGTTGAAGTGCTGCGCGCCAGCATCGCCGCCGCAGGCGACCGCCTGCTGATTTCGCTGCGTGTGAAAGCCCGCGAGAAAAAGAGCTGGTTCGGATTCGGCACGGAAGCGACCGTCCAGATTTGGGGGAAACCTGCACTCGACCAGCAGAACCAGATCCTGCGGCTCACCGACATTTCGCTCGCTGTTGAATCGGAAGCTGCCTTCGGTTTGCTCGGAACGGCCGCGCGCGCGGCCGTTCCCCATTTGCAAAAGGCTCTAGCCGACAAGGCGATGGTGGACCTCAAGCCGTTCGCTAATGACGCCAGGGCGAAAATCGCCGCCGCACTCACGGAATTTCAGCAGGTGGGCAACGGCGTGCGGGTCGATGCCTCCGTGAATGCCCTGCGCCTTACCGGCATTGAATTCGACGCGAACACGCTGCGCGTTATCGCGGAAGCCAACGGCGCCGTGAAGGTGGCGGTGTCGCAATTGCCCGGGATGTGACGCCGGGCGAACTCGAGGCCTTCAATTCCACAGGTCCGCTGCCCGCATTGACACCCATGCCCCCGCGCATACATTAAATACTGTTCCGAGGGGTGCCCGGTTTGGGCTGAGAAAAACCCTTTGAACCTGATCCGGGTCATGCCGGCGAAGGGACAGGACAATCGATGCACACATCGCTGAACATCGCGAGGCTGGTCGGCCCGGTGCTTTGCGCGATCGGCATCGGCATGCTGGCGAACCAAGCAACCTACCGCGATATGGCGGCTCAGTTCCTCGCAGGTCTGCCCTTTATCTATTTTTCCGGCGTCCTGATGGTGGTTGCCGGCCTCGCCATACTAAACGTGCACAAAGTCTGGACGCCGGACTGGCGCAGCACGGTCACGGCCATCGGCTGGGTTCTCACCGGCGTCGGCGCATTCCGCATCATAGCGCCGCAGTTCGCCAACTTCCTCGCCAGCGGGATCATCGCCAGTGCCGGCTTTTTCACCGGCCTCGGCATCGTCCTGGTCGCGGTCGGCGGATTTATCACTTTCAAGGGTTATGTCGCGTGAGTGTCGCCATCCAACTTGGGGATTGAGACCATGGAACGCTCGCATTTTCTGGCCAAACTGATCGGTCCTGTGTTTATCACCGGCGGCATCGGCATGTTGTTCAACACCACCATTTACCGCGCGATGTTCGAGCGCGCCCTGCACGACCACATGCTGATTTACCTGTCCGGTGTTCTCGCGCTCGTCGCGGGGCTCGCCATCGTCGCCGTCCACAATGACTGGAAGTGGCACTGGCCGCTGATCATCACCATCATCGGCTGGCTCGCGCTGATCGGAGGCGTCGTACGCATGGTGGCGCCGCAAGTGATCGAGGCGGTTGGCGTCTCGGTGCTCAGCGCCCCGAATTTTTTCATCATCGACGGCGGAGCTGCTGTGCTATTCGGCGTACTGCTGAGCTATTTCGGCTATTTCGATCCACCACAACTGTCTCCGGAGCGTGCCTCGGCACGCAGCCGGCCGCGTCCACGGAGGAGAAGGTAAAATGAACATCCACGATCCCAACGTCACCCTCCCGAAGGTCACCACCGGCGCACTGCCCGCCTCGCGCAAGATCTACGCGAGCCCTGAGGCTGCACCCGACTTGCGCGTGCCGGTCCGCGAGATCGCGCTCGATGCCTCGTCGGGCGAGCCGCCGCTGCCGGTCTACGACACGACCGGGCCCTACACCGACCCGGCGGTGGCGATCGACGTTGAAAAGGGACTGCCGCGCGCGCGTATCGCATGGGTGAAAGAGCGCGGCGGGGTGGAGGAATATGAAGGCCGGCCGATCCAGCCGGTCGACAACGGCAACGTCACCGGCAAGCATCTCGCGCGCAATTTCACCAACACGCCGAAGCCACTGCGCGGCCTGCCCGGCCATCCGGTGACGCAGCTCGAATGGGCACGCAAGGGCGTCATCACCAAGGAAATGATCTACGTCGCCGAGCGCGAAAATCTCGGCCGCAAGAAGATGCTCGACGTCGCGCAAGCCGCCCATGACGACGGCGAAAGCTTTGGCGCCTCGGTGCCGCTCTTCGTCACGCCGGGATTCGTGCGCGACGAGGTGGCACGCGGCCGCGC
>JBATYN010000178.1:0-9065 GCA_049674125.1 Pseudolabrys sp.
TTCCATCGGCGAGTATGTAGGCGCGGTCAGCAACTTCGAGACTTTGCACAACGTTCTGCTCGACAAGAAGCACAGAAACGCCGTCGCCGTTGATTCGTTTGACGAGCGCAAACAGTTCCTCGACGAGCAGTGGCGAAAGCCCCAATGAAGGCTCGTCGAGGATAATCAATTTAGGCTCAGCCATCAGCCCGCGACCTATGGCGAGCATCTGCTGCTCGCCGCCTGAAAGGGTGTCGGCGCGCTGATCGCGGCGCTCGTAAAGACGCGGAAAGACGGCGAATACACGCTCACGGTTTTGTGCGCGCCGCGCGCCGGCACGGCGATAGCTGCCGAGATCAAGGTTCTCTCGCACCGACAGATTGGGAAAGATTCGTCGTCCTTCCGGTACGTGAATGAGGCCGCGCGCAACAATTGCTGGGGGTTTTTCGCGCACGACTTCGGCACCGTCGAAGCAAATTGAACCGGCGCGTGCGCGCAGGATGCCAGAGATGACACGATTGAGCGTTGTCTTGCCCACGCCGTTCGACCCGAGTACGGCGACGACTTCACCTGTGTTCACTGCGAGATCGACACCGCACAAGACCTCCGCCTCTCCGTAACCGGCGTACAGGCCGCGGACATAGAGCAACGGCCTAGGATCCATGCGACGCTCCCAGCATTGCCGCAGCTCCATGGCCGAGATAGGCCTCGATTACGCCCGGATCGACGGCGACTTGCTTGGGCGTTCCCGCGGCAATGATACGGCCTTCCGAAAGTACAAAGACGTGCGCGGCAAGGCTCATCACCGCCTGCATCACATGCTCGATCATCATGATGGCGACGCCGCGCCCGCATAGACTGCGGATAACCGGAACGATATCGCGGATTTCGGAAGGATTCAGGCCCGCCAGCACTTCATCGAGCAACAACAATTTCGGCTCGATTGCCAGCGCGCGCGCGAGCTCGAGCCGCTTGCGCCCAGCGACGGTTAACGTATCTGCTGGCCGGTCGAGTAAATCGCCCAGCCCCAGCTGGCGGCCGATTTCTTCAGCAGCGGCAAGTGCCGTATCGTGCGCCCGGTTACGCAAATGCGCACCGACCAGAATGTTCTCGCGGACCGACAAGCCGGCGAAAGGCTGTGCGATCTGGAAGGTACGCGCGATACCGCGCCGTGCGAGGCGATGCGGCATTTCATCGGTGATATCCTCGCCGGAAAAGCGGACGGTACCCTCGCTCGCCTTGAGGAATCCGGAAATTATTGAAAAGAGCGTCGTCTTGCCGGCTCCATTGGGACCTATCAATGCGGTAATACGACCTTCGACGGCCGTGAGCGAAGCGGCGTTGACGGCCAACAGACCGCCGAAACGACGCGAGACGCGATCAACCACAAGAAGTGGCTCAGCCATGACCCGCCTCCGGGATGGAAGAGACGGCTGGTGTGGTGCGGCGCTGCAGCCATTTGCGCACTTGCATAAATCCGCCAATCAACCCGCGTGGGCTGAACCAGATGACCAGCACAAGCGCGCCACCATAGACAATCAAATCAAGACCAGGGACGTCGCCGGTCACAAGCTTCGCGCCCTCGCCCAGTGACTTAACCATCAACGCGCCGAGCAGTGGCCCGAACACGGTGCCAACACCCCCAATGATCGGCGTCAGGAGTGCCTCAATCGAGATCCAGGTGCCATAGGCGATACCGGAATCGATAAAGAGAAAATATTGCGCGTAGAAACATCCTGCGGTGGCGGTCATTGCGCCAGATATGACCATGGCGGCGGTCTTGACGCTTCTTACGTCGACACCGAGCGCTTTCGCTGCATCCTCATTCTCACGAACCGCAATTAGCCAGGCGCCGAAGCACGAACGCTCGATCAATCGTGTAAGCAAAAGCGATGTGGCGACGAGAGTCAGTACCACCCAATAGAACGCAGCGCGGCTTTGAAACTGGAACGCCTGTGCGCCCAGGTCGAGCTTTATCAACGTGCCCACGCCCGCACCAGTGATGGGCGCTACGCTCGCGATAATGCGCAGTACCTCGGCAAAGGCGAGCGTCACCAGAGCAAAATAGGAGCCGCGCAAGCCGGATCTGAATGTGAGGATCCCGATAATGGCGCCGAGCACGGCGCCAGTCGCGATTCCGACGCCGAAGCCAACCCAAGCATTGACGCCGTAGCGCACTTGCAGCACGGCGGTGACATATGCGCCGGTGCCAAAGAAGACGGCGTGCCCGAACGAATATTGCCCACCATAACCGCCAAGGATATTCCACCCTTGTCCGGCCAGCGCGATCATCAACATCATAATGAGAAAATTAAGCGTGGCGTTGGAGTGCACAATCAAAGGCACCGCTGCGAGCACGACCACTACTGCCGCGATTGGCGCGACTCCTTTCATGCGCGGCCTCCAAATAACCCGTTCGGCCGCACCAGAAGCACGGCGATGAAAATGACGAAAATGCCGATCTGGCCGAGCGATTCGCCAAGGAACAGGCCCGACAGGCTTTCCACCACGCCGATGAGCAGAGCGCCAATCAACGCGCCGGGCACCGACCCCATCCCTCCGAGGACGACGATGGTAAAGGCGACAAGCACGAAAGCATTGCCGACGCTGGGATTGACGTAATAGTTCGGGATTAGGAGGCAGGCGGCAACGGCGACGCAGGCAGTGCCGAGGCCAAAGGTCACGGCATACACATGGGCAACGTCGATGCCGGCAAGCTCGGCGCCAAGCTTCTCCTTCGCAACAGCGCGGATTGCTCGGCCGATATCGGTGAATGTCATAATCAGCCAGAGCACGAGCGCTACGAGGAATACCGCAGCAAAACCGACTACGCGCGGTACAGCAAGAAAGCTGAACCCGAAATCGATGGTCTTAAAGGCATATGGAACGTCGATCGTTCGCGTATCAGCGCGGAATGCAAGGAGAAGCGCGTTCTCGACGATGACTGCGATGCCCAGCGTCACCAGCAGCATATTTCGATCGTCGCCATGCGAAGCGGGGCCGATGATGAAACGCTGCAGAGCATAGCCAAGCACGAAAAATATAGGCGGGATCAAGAATACGGCGATGTATGGATCGAGACCCAGCAGACGATAGGCAAAGAAGGCCGCAAACAAAGCCGCGCTCAAAAGCGCACCATGCGCGAAATTGATAATGTGCAGCACACCGTAGATTAACGTTAGGCCGAGGGCGACAAGCGCATAGATTGCCCCGGTCAACAGACCGTTGAGGATCGCAGGGATCAGAATGGTTGGCGACAGCACGGACGCAACGCTTTGGAGGTCATGGCTGCGGGCGGCGCATTGAATGCACTGCCCGCGTCGCCATAACGCTTATGCCGGCATCGGGAAGACCGGCTTCGCGTTTGCGAAGGCCGACGGCAAAATTACCTTAATGTCATTGTCGAGCACTTGCGTATTTGCCGGCGCCGCGCCCTCGTTCTGACCGTTGACGAATTTGGTCGGGCCGTAAGGCATGACGTGCCCTGAGAAAGTTGATGTCTCCAGCGCCGCTGTGAGCTTCGCACGGTCGGCGGATGCCGCCCGCTGGAGCGCATCGGCGATCAGATAGACGCAGCTGTAATTCATATAGACTTCGTAGGTGAAGAACTGGTCCTTACCTTCGACCTTCTTCTTCAATGCCTGCGCCTTCTCGCTGCGCGGATCAAACCAGTGATTGCAGTCCATGATAAATTTGGCCGCCTCCGGAAATTCCTTGACGAATTTGTAGGAGGATGCCGCTCCGCCGAGCACCGAATAGATTCCCTTCGGCCGCACCTGCTGTTGCTGCATGGTGCGGGCGAGCAGCACATATTCGTTGTAGTAGTTGGCCGGGATGACGAGGTCCGGATTCTGCGCCTTAATCTTGAGAACGACGTTATTGAAATCGCGCGTAGGCGTCGGATGCGGAATCGTTTCGAGGATCTGAAAACCCTGCTGCGGAAGCTGCGCATTGAGCAGCTTGGCAAGGCCGGAGCCAAATAATGAGTCCTCGTGCACGATCATCACGGTCTTGGCGGGTTTGCCAACCTGATCGTTGATGATGGTAAGATTGGCGAGCGCAGTTTTGGCGATGACGCCGAAGCCGGGACCGAAGCGGAAGGTATTTTTTAGACCGCGGGTGACGATACCGTCAGCGACACCGACATCGACGACATACGGCAGCTCATAGCGCGCCGCCGCCTGGGTCGTAGCGAGGCAGATGTTGCTGGCATAGCCGCCAACGATACAGGCGACGCCTGCGGCATTCATCTTCTCAACTTCGGCTGTGCCCCCGTCGGGCGTTGACTGGGCATCGCCAAGCACGGCGTCGATCTTGCCCAAGCCTTTAATGCCGCCACCAGCATTAATCTCCTCGATTGCGATGGTTGCGCCGAGCCGGCCCTGCTGACCGGAGTACGACAAGGCGCCGGTGACCGGATGAAGCACGCCGAGCTTCACGGCGGCACCTTGCGCGCGCACCACGGAAGGCATGGCAATGCTGCCGGTTGCCGCTGCCGCGACGCCAAATGCCGAAGTAGCAAGGAACCGGCGACGGCTGAATGGATATTTTTGCTCCGACATGATGACTTCTCCTCCTCGTTTAGCGCGGCGGCGCGATATCTGCCGGCCTGGTTTTTTGGTTTAAGGCTTTCGAATTTGTAATCGTGGGACGGCTATGGGCCGGACTATGGATCAGACTTGCTTTGCCTTCGCTTCACCCAGCCGGTCGCGCAAGGCCGAACTCCCCTACCCGAAGCGCCCGCCGCTGCCGTGCGCTTTACTTGATATTTTTTAGCATACAATATCACGCACCCTCGACAAGCCTGGTGGCCGGGCCAGAGGCGACCGGACATGAGCGAACCCCAGACTCTGATCGACAAGTTGTGGTCGGCGCATGAAATTGCGCGCCGTGAGGACGGCGCCGCGTTGCTTTGGGTCGACCGGCATTACGTGCATGAGGGCTCATTCCACGCCTTCAGTCAGATGAAAGCGCGCGGGCGCACCACTGCCGAGCCACAACTTACCTTTGGCATCGCCGATCATTACGTGCCAACGCGCGAGCGCGGAAAGGACATTGCCAATACCGAGATCGCGGCAATGGTGCGCAATCTCGAAAGCAATGCTGCAGAAAATCACATTACTCTTTTTGGCCTGCGCGATCCGCGCCAAGGCATTGTGCACGTGGTCGGCCCGGAACAGGGATTGACCCTGCCCGGCCTGCTGGTCGTCTGCGGCGACAGCCATACCTCCACCCACGGCGCCTTCGGCGCGTACGCATTCGGGATCGGGGCGTCTGAAGTAGCGCATGTGCTGATGACGCAAACGCTATGGCAGAAGAAGCCAAAGCGGATGCGCATCGTGGTCGACGGCAAGGCAGCTGCTGGCGTTGCGGCCAAGGACATCGCGCTGGCCATCATCGCACGCATTGGCGCTGACGGGGCTCAAGGCCATGCCGTCGAGTTCGCCGGCACTGCAATACGGGCGCTTTCAATGGAAGGCCGTATGACGCTTTGTAACATGTCGATTGAGGCAGGTGGGCGCTGCGGCATGGTGGCGCCGGACGCGACAACTTTCGCTTATATCAATGGGCGACCCTATGCGCCGAAGCGCGCCGACTTCGAGCAAGCCATCGAGGCTTGGTCGGCGCTCGTTTCCGATAAAAATGCCAACTTCGACAAGGAGGTCGCGATCGACGCCGGCACAATCGTGCCAATCGTTACCTGGGGCACGACGCCCGACGACGCCTTGCCTATCGACGCTCGCGTGCCCGAGCCATCCCGCGAACCCGACGAGACGCGCGCCAAATATGTACGCGAAGCACTCGATTACATGGGTATTACACCAGGCACAAAATTGACTGATATCGCAATTGACCGGGTCTTCATCGGCTCTTGCACCAATGCTCGCATTGAGGACCTGCGCGCCGCCGCGGCAGTGCTTGCGGGCCGCGTGAGCAAAGTGCCGGGCCTCGTTTCGCCGGGCTCATCAGCGGTGAAACGGCAAGCGGAGGAAGAAGGACTCGATCGCATTTTCCGCGAGGCCGGACTGGAATGGGCGGATTCGGGATGCTCGATGTGCGTCGGCATCAATGGAGACCTGGTGCCACCGGGCGAACGTTGCGCGTCGACCACCAATCGTAATTTCCGCGGCCGGCAAGGTCCAGGCGCGCGAACACATCTGATGTCGCCGGCCATGGTGGCCGCGGCGGCGGTCAGCGGACATCTTGCTGATGTCAGACCCCTGCTGGTCGGGCGCAAACTTTAGGGTGTGCAGATGGAGAAATTCATTCGTGTCACGGCCAAGGCCTGTCCGCTGATGCTACCGAACCTCAATACCGATCAAATCTTGCCGGCGCGGTACCTCAAGTGGCCACGATCAAAGGGACTTGGCAGCGTCGTATTTTACGACTTCCGGCGAGATGCCGAAGGCCAAGAGCGACCCGACTTCCCGCTCAATCAAGGCGCCTATCGCGACGCCAAAATCCTGCTTGCAGAGCGCAACTTCGGCGGTGGCTCATCGCGCGAGGCGGCCGTGTACGCCCTTTATGACCACGGCTTCCGCTGCGTGATTGCGCCATCGTTCGGCGATATATTCGCGCAAAACGCGGTGAAGAATGGGCTGTTGACGGCGGTTGTTAGCGAGGCGGAGGTCGCCGAACTTGCGGCTGCCATTTCTGCCAATCCGGCGCAGGACGTGACCATCGATCTGGAACAGCAGACGATCGACTGCGCCGATCGGAAGTTTACGTTTAGTGTCGACCCGATCAGTCGCAATCAACTCTTGAACGGCTGGGACGATATCGACCTCACGGACAGTTATCGTGAGGCAATCGCAGCCTTCAGGGCCAAAGACAAGACCATAAGGCCTTGGGCAACTCCGGTTGGAAGGTAGCGATTGCCGTAGGAACCTCTACTCTCTAAAGTTCACTTCGGCTGTTGCGATTTTGCGCATGTGGTGGGGGCTGGCGATGCGTTCGGTTTCGATTCTCTCGATTGCGGCCAACACGGTCGCCGTTGCGTCGTTGATCCTCACCGCCGGCACTGCGGCCTTTGCAGCGGACCTGCCGCTTGTCACAAAGGCCCCGCCTCCTCCGCCGTCCGGTGGCTCATTCTGGGCGGAAGTCGATTATCTCGCCTGGACCGTCAAAGGCGACAAGCTCCCGCCGCTGGTGACGACGAGCGTGGCCGGCACGCCTCAGGCCCAAGCCGGCGTTCTTGGAGTTCCCGGCACGTCTGTGCTGTTCGGGGATTCCACCACCAATGACAAGTGGCGGTCGGGCCTGCAGGCGCAAATCGGATACTGGTTCGACTCCCAACACAAAGCCGGAATCGAAGGACGCTTCTTTGGCCTGGAGCAGGCGTCGACCACATTTAGCGCCAGCTCCACCGGCACCCCCATTCTGGCGCGGCCATTTTTCGACGCCACCTCAAATCAACAGTCATCCATGCTGATTGCCTTTCCAGGCATCGTCGCCGGGTCAGTGAACATCAACGAAACCTCCCGACTGTATGGCGCCAGCGTTATTTACCGTCAGGACATCGGATCCTGGGGTGCGGAACGTTTCAGCGTGCTGGCTGGATATCGTTATTTGCACGCGTCCGACGATCTGGGAATTTCCTCGTTGTCGACGGTCACCACCATCAATGGTCCGATTCCTGCCGGCACTGCTATCGGCGTCAACGACTCGTTCAAAGCGATCAGCAATTTTCATGGCGTCGATCTCGGCGTCATCGGCGAGTTCACGCAGGGACCATGGTTGCTGGAGTGGCGGGCCCAGGTTGCCCTGGGCGCCAACTTCAACGAAGCGCAAATCAACGGCTCGACATCGGTCAACCTTGGCGGCGTGGTCACGCCATCGCCGGGCGGGTTGCTGGCGCTTTCCAGCAATATCGGCAATTCCTCCCAAACCCGTTTCGCCGTGGTGCCAGAACTCACCCTGAAAGCGGGCTACCAGTTTGCACCGGGCTGGCGGGTTATCGGCGGCTACAATTTGCTCTACTGGACCGGCGTTCAGCGCGCCGGAAATCTGATCGACACCGCGATCAACCCCGCCCTGGTTCCTCCAGCGACAGGAGGGGGGCCGCAGCGTCCGCAGGTCCAGTTCAATTCGTCGCCGCTGCTGGCACAGGGTTTTAGTGTCGGGGTCCGCTACGACTTTGGTGTCCGTTAGGTGTCAAAGCAGACTGATTGGTGCCTGCCGCAATGTCCGCTTCAGGTTGAAAAGCGGTCACCAGCCGTTAATCCGCGATAACCGCCGTCCCCTCAATTTCGACTTTGGCGCGGGGCTCCAACAGTCCAGCAACCACCAACAGCGTCATCGCCGGAAAATGCCGGCCAATCACCCGGCGGTACACGTCTCCAATTTCGCGCTGGCGTGCGGCATATTCGGTTTTGTTGGTCACGTACCAGTTAAGTCGAACGAGATGACGCGGCTCCCCGCCAGCCGCGACGAGGACCTCAACGATATTCTTCAGCGCCTGCTCGACTTGGGCGACGAAATCGTCACTCTCGAATTGCGCCTGCGCGTTCCAGCCAATCTGCCCGGCAATGAAAACCTGCCGGCCTCGCGCAGCGACGCCGTTGGCATAACCTTTTGGCGCCGGCCAGTGTTTCGGCTGCACAATTTCAAACGAGCCTTTGCTCATGATGCGTGCTCTCGCAATTTGAATCGTTGAATCTTTCCGGTCTGCGTCTTCGGCAAGGCGTCAATGAATTTCACAACGCGCGGGTACTTATAGGGCGCGATGGTTGCCTTGACGTGGTCCTGCAGAATCTTGATGCGCAAATTATCAGCGACGACCCCGGCCTTGAGTACGATGAAGGCCGACACGATCTGCCCGCGCTCGATGTCGGTCGCGCCGATCACAGCGCATTCCGCAACATCCGGATGCGACAATAACGCTGCCTCGACTTCCGGCCCGGCAATGTTGTAGCCCGCAGAGACGATCATATCGTCGTTGCGCGCAGCGAAGTGGAACCGCCCATCTTCGTCCCGGATAAAAGCGTCACCGGTGAGATTCCAGCCGTCGCTGACGTAGTCTTTCTGCCGCCGGTCGGAGAGATACCGGCACCCCGTCGGACCGCGCACCGCCAGCCGGCCGACCG
>JBATYN010000179.1:0-9680 GCA_049674125.1 Pseudolabrys sp.
GAATTGTCTTTTGGCCTGTCCAACGGAATCGCTTCGGCCGATGGCCGAGCGGCGTCGGGCCCACCGCCCGTCAGTTTGAGCCCACGCAGGAAGCGTTCCATGACGCGATCTGCCTGCTTGCAGGTGAGAAGTTTCGCGCGTGGCCGCGTATCAAGACAATAGATCGCGGCCACGTAAGTCACGCCAAAGCGTTCGAATCCGTAGCGAATATAAGATTCGTGCAAATAGCGACGGATGCCCGGGAAATCGTCCTGGAGTGACTTCACCAATTCGCCGTCGGGCAGGGCAGGGTTATCGAGTTGGTATGTCGCAGCGAGACCGGAGAACAAGACGTAGACCGAGTCTGCATAGCGAATGTCGGAAAGCCCGGTGGCGTCCGCCAGCGTTAAGGCAAACGCCGAATCATAACCAGCCGGGCCAGTCACGAAAAATTTCGTGGCGCGAAAGCCTGACCGCATAAATCGGTCGGCATTCGCCATCACTTTGTCGGGGGAAAGATCCGGATTGGCCGCCCTGTCTTTAGCGAAACCCTCGACATCAAACGGCAAGAGGACAGGCACCGAACTATTGGCAATGCCGGAGAAGGCTATTTTTGCAGTCTTATTGAGATTTGAGAATGCGTCCGCGGCTGAACCTGGATGCTCGGCAAGGGTGACCGCCGCAGCGTCCCAATCGGCCCGGGCGACGGAGATATGCGGCTCCTTCATCTCCTCCGCTGCTGCGGCGCCGGTGATGAATAGAGCGAGGCCAACAAGTACGGTGCGTTTCAATCCTGCTTCCCTCGTTCCGCCCCGTTAGCCAAGGGTCGATGAGATCCCCGGTCAGGAGTTAAGGGCATTGAACCGCCGCATACAAGGGTCGGATCCTGGTGTAGGGTGCGCCGCAACGGCATCCGGGCGACGTGAAGTGTTGGAGGTTCATTAATAATGACCGTTCGGGAAGTAAATTTGACAGCGGTATCGAGTGCTGATCGTGAGCCAGAGATCATTGAGAGCGGCGGCACCGCACGCGTGCATCTCACGCTTGCTACTACCGACTATGATCATGTGCGGGATCTCGTAAATGGCGTCGTGCGGCCAGAAGGTGCTGTACTCACCGCCTTTGTGCTTCCCGTCGAAGAAATTTTCTACAGGTTTATTAAAAATCGGGAATGGGACGTCTCGGAAATGTCTTTTGGCAAGTTCATCGGGTACGCCTCGCAAGGTAATTCGCCGTTTGTCGGGATTCCCGTATTTCCGTCTCGCGTGTTCCGTCATTCCGCATTCTATGTCCGCAGCGATCGTGGCATCTCGACTCCGAAGGATCTTGAGGGAAAACGCGTCGGTATTCCAGAATGGGCGCAGACAGCTGGCATTTATGCGCGAGGATATTTGTCGGAAACCGCAGGTGTCGATTTGCGCAAGATCAACTGGGTACAGGCTGGGATGAATCAGGCCGGACGCGAGGAGAAAGTCGAATTCAAACTACCAGCCGGAATTCAATATGAGCAGCGTCGAGATACCAGCATCAGCGACATGCTGTTGTCCGGTGAAGTCGATGCGGCGATTTCGGCGCGGGTCCCTGATGCGTTTAACAAGGGTGCCGGTAAGATTGTGCGGCTTTATCCAAATTATCGCGCCGACGAAATGCGCTATCACGCAGAGACCGGCATTTATCCAATAATGCACGTCATGGCGATGCGTCGAGCCGTATTCGAGCGATATCCCTGGATCGCGATGAATCTGTTTAAGACTTTCGACGAGGCCAAGCGCCGCAGCCTGGAGCGTATTCAGGATTTGACCGCGTCGCGTATTCCAGTGCCTTGGGCGGCGGCGATCGCCAGCGAGTGGGGCGAGAAGTTTGGCGGCGACCCGTTTCCTTATGGCCTGGAAGAAAACCGTAAGACGCTAGATGCGTTCTGTCGCTTCGCGCATGCCCAGGGAGTAACCGAAAAGCGGCTTAAGCCCGACGAACTATTTCCAAAGGAAGTGCGCAGCAGCGTGCGCGTTTAATCTTTGGCGCGCTCGGTATACGACCCATCGGCGGTGCTCACCACGACGCGGGTACCAACGGTAATGTGCGTCGGCACCATCGTACGAACACCGTTCGACAGCTTTGCCGGCTTGAATGAGCCGGAAGCAGTCTGACCTTTCATCGCGGGTTCGGTGTCCACAATTTCGAGTGTCACCTTCTGCGGGAGCTCGATGGCAACCGGGACACCTTCGTGCACGCTCAAGTTCACGACCATACCTTCCTGCAGGTAGACCGTCTGATCGCCGATCACATCGGCCGGTACTTGCACCTGATCGTAGTTCTCCTGATTCATAAAGTGAAAGCCATCGTCATCCTGATAGAGGTAGCTGAATTCATGGTCCTCGACGTGGGCTCGCTCGACCTGGTCGGTTGTCTTGTACCGCATCTGGGTCTTCACGCCGTCGGAAATGCGGCGCATATCGACCTGGGTTGTCGGCGTGCCCTTGCCGGGATGAAAATTTTCCGCATTAAGGACGACATAGAGCTTTCCATCGAGGTCGACGATGTTGCCCTTGCGGAGCGATGAAGCGATGACTTTCACGGTAACGATCCTTGACTTGTGGGTGGCGGCAGGCCGCGGTTTCGGGGCGCACCATAGCGATCTTCTCGCCCGATACCAGTCTTTACCGCTCGTCGGCCGATCGAGGTAAATGTGTCAAAAACCCTATCCTTCTGGAACGCCAGCTCCCACGCCGCCCGCAGACCTTACCTCCTTGCGCGCGGTCGAATCACCGCAACCTTGCGCGCTTGGTTCGCGAGACAAGACTTTGTCGAGGTTGAAACGGCAACCCTTCAGGTTTCACCCGGCAACGAAACCCACTTGCACGCCTTCGCTACCGAGTTGGTCGGACAAGGCGACGAGCACCGCCAGCTTTATCTTCGAACCTCGCCGGAATTCGCCTGCAAGAAGCTGTTGGCAGCTGGCGAACGCCGCATCTTCGATTTCGCGCGTGTCTTTCGCAACCGGGAACGTGGGGCGCTGCATCACCCCGAATTCACGATGCTAGAATGGTACAGGGCGAACGAGAATTATGAGACGCTGATGGACGATTGTGCGGCGCTACTTGCTGAGGCAGCACACGCCGCTGAAAGAAAGGAGTTCAGCTTTCGCGGCAAGATAATCAATCCACATGCGCCGCCTGACCGGGTTACGGTGGCGGAGGCGTTTGCGCGGCATGCCGGGGTCGATCTCCTGGCGACCGTAAGCGGAAACTGTGGCGAGCGGGACGCGCTAGCTGCGGAGGCTGCCAAAGCCCACGTTGCTACCGCCAAAGACGATACCTGGGGCGATATTTTCAGCCGCATCCTTGCTGAGCGCGTAGACCCGCATCTCGGGATTGGTCGGGCTACCATCTTATATGAGTACCCACTGCCGCTCGCGGCCTTGGCGCGGGCAAAGCCCGGAGACGAAAAGGTCGCCGAACGGTTCGAGCTGTACGCTTGCGGGGTTGAGCTTGCAAATGCGTTCGCTGAACTCACGAATACAGTCGAGCAACGGGCACGTTTCGAGGTCGCGATGGCAGAAAAACAACGAATCCACGGCGAACGTTATCCGATCGATGAAGACTTTCTCGATGCGTTGGCGCAGATGCCGCCGGCGAGCGGTATTGCGTTCGGTTTCGATCGACTGGTGATGCTTGCGAGCGGTGCACAACATATCGACCAGGTGATCTGGACGCCCGTTGTCAAACCATAACCCGATTTGGATAGGGACAAACGATGACAACTTTACGCACGCCTGCCCAACTATATGACCGGGGGCTGATATCAGGAGAGCAAAAGCCCGCGCTGGATAAAGTCGCAGCGCGCTATGCAATCGCGCTGCCGGAAGCATTGGCACAGTTGGTAGAGGCGACTGACCCAAATGACCCAATAGCCCGGCAATTTGTCCCGGATGCTGCGGAGCTCAAACTTCAACCGGAAGAAGCCGCTGATCCAATCGGCGACGCGGCGCATAGTCCGGTGGAGGGGATCGTCCACCGCTACCCGGATCGTGTGCTGCTGAAGGTCACTCACGTCTGTGCGGTCTATTGTCGGTTTTGTTTTCGCCGGGAAATGATTGGGCCTGACAAGCCGGTCGCACTTACGGCGAGAGCACTGACGGGCGCACTAAACTATATCCGGAGCCATCCTGAGATTTGGGAAGTGATCCTCACCGGCGGGGATCCACTGGTGCTATCTCCTCGGCGGCTAGGTGCCCTGATGAAGGCTCTTTCGAA
Organism: Pseudolabrys sp.; assembly: GCA_049674125.1. GTDB lineage: Bacteria > Pseudomonadota > Alphaproteobacteria > Rhizobiales > Xanthobacteraceae > Pseudolabrys. The sequence continues at coordinate 4,233 of JBATYN010000179.1, forward strand.
TATCGATCACGTCAAAGTTGTTCGGGTTCATACACGCACTCCAATCGCGGACCCGGAACGAATTACGTCCGGGCTGGTGCGGGCGCTAAAGATCAAGGACAAGCCGACTTACGTCGCCGTCCACGTCAACCATCCGCGTGAACTCAGCAAGCCGGCGCGCGCGGCATGTGCGCGCTTGGCCGATGCCGGCATTCCATTGGTTTCGCAGACTGTCTTGCTGAGGGGTGTCAATGACGCGCCAGACGTAATGGGCGAACTCATGCGCGCCTTGGTCGAGTGCCGGATCAAGCCTTACTACCTGCACCACGGTGATCTCGCACCCGGCACCGCCCACCTGCGAACCGAGATAGCGTCAGGGCAGGAGCTGGTGCGCAGCATGCGCGGTCAAATTTCCGGGCTATGCCAGCCGACCTATGTGCTTGATATTCCCGGCGGGTACGGGAAGTCGCCGATCGGTCCAAATTACATTCAGAAAACAAGTTCCGACAGTGCCGTTGTCGAGGATTTTCGCGGACGGCGGCACACCTATCCGTTGGTCAATAATGGGTGCCGCTAGTGATCAATGCGACGTGGGCTAATGCCGAATCGATAGCACGTCGAGCAGCGCCGCCGCGACCGCGAGGCTGGCGAACCCGATGAACACCACAGCGATCACGACGTGCCAAATAAACGCCACGTCACGACGGAGCGCCGCCACTACGTTCTTGCTACTGATCATCGCCTGACGCTCCTTGAAGAGCCAACTGCAGGACAGCTAACTCTACCTGTTAAGGAATCATCCGGCCCATAATTTGTATGTTAAAAAACGCGTGATCAGCGCCCCATACACGCATAGCAGCTATGAAAACCACAGGAATAGTGATGCGCCCTAGTGACGCGCCCTGGGGATTCTGCCCCCTGTTACCGTGATTGTCGTGAGGGCTGGTAACGGCGTGTGGTTCAGAAGGCCAGGAGAACGACTCGGCCCCTGAACGCTGATACGCGCGAGGCCGGGTCCCTGAAGCCAACGATTGATTCTTTGGAGCTCGGCCGACCTCTTTGGGTTCGGCCTCGAATTCCGCGAAGGTCGGCAGGGGATGCACAATCGAGACGCTGCGTTCATCCAGCATCGGCACCGCGATGCGGTGCCCTAATGCAAACGTCAGGTTTCGCACTAGTCCAAATTATTGTCGCGTTCGCCCAAGTTTTTGATGGTCGTTTGCGCCAGATTGCTTTTGCCCACGTCGATCTTTGATGAGCTGCCGATGCTCTCCTGTTGGCTAGCTGTCTCAGTCGAACAAGCAAGCAGCGATGTCTCCTCTGAACACAATCTGGTGAGGATATTTTCATGATGAAGAAAACGGTATTCGCCGTGGTGCTGGTTGCAGTCGGCGCGTGCGCTGCGGGTCCACTCGTTTCAAGTGCACTAGCCAGCACTGTCATTCCATATCCCAACAGAGGCTTTGAAAATTCGGAGACCTACACCTTCACTGCAATAAATGACGGTGCGGTCACCGCTTATTTTGCCGGGTCGGCCGCCGGCTTTTCAGAAGTACTCGGCATGACGGTGAACGGTATCTCGACTCTGATTACCGGGCTGAATGATCACAGTTCCCATATCGGGGACTCTCTTGTTCTCGGCAATGTCCACGCCGGCGATAAGATCGTGTTTTTCGATCAAGTGATTGATAGACCAAACCCCGACACCTGGTTTTCCGACCCTGCATTGAACGGAGGGGACGGACAACACGTCTACTCCACTCTTTACGACGGTTTGACCGATTCGATCCTCCACGTACCTGCCGGCGTAATATCTCCCGGCGTCTACGTGGGCTTCGAAGATCTGAGAAGTAGGCTCGGTAGCAACTTTGATTATCTAGATGAAACCTTTGTCGTCACAAATGTAGCAACAAATGTGACGCCACTGCCGGCCGCGCTGCCGCTCTTCGCCAGCGGTCTTGCCTTTCTGGGGTTACTCGGCTGGCGGAGGAAGCGGAAGGCTGCGATCAGCTGAAAGTCAAAAGACCCGAGCGTATTGGCTAAGGAATTATTTCGTTGGCGCGCCCTACGGGATTCGAACCCGTGTTACCGCCTTGTCAAAACGAATAGCGTGTTTTCGAGCCGCAGGTACTTGCGCGCGGAGCGTCCTACTCCGTTCAAGTCAGAGCGCGACAAGGGTTTGATTTAATCGACCAAAACAACCGGGTGCGACCGGGAGCGTGCGGCATGAAATTAGGAACCTGTTCCAAGAAAACACTTCTAGGTGCTCTAACGTTCGCAGCAGCAACGGCCTATGGCCCACTGGCACATGGGGCTATCATTTCGCAGAGTCTCGGGGGGTGTCGACTTCACGGACGGCCAGACCGTGGCAAGTGGGACGTTTAATTCCACAAATGCCGGTGAACCTGCCCCCTTCAATGCATTTAACGGTGCGGACCCGAGCGGTCCGAACTTTAGCGCAAGCTGGACATTCAGCTATGGCGCAATCGTCGGTACGGTCTCCTCGGCAACTCTTCAGATTGGTCTTTTGGACGGAGATTCTGCTGCGTCGGGAAATCAGGTGGCCAGCTATACAATTGGCGGTATCGATATCACGGCGCTGCTTAACACCGTTATGGAAGCTACCCCGGGCGCCAATAGTAAGGAGAACTACTATCAAATAACGCTGCCGGCCTCGACCTTCAGCCTGCTTGCGCTCGGGGGGCCAACAGTATCGCTGACATTGCAAGGTCCGGGGCTCGGAGTACTCGGCGAGACCAACTTCAACGGTGCCGCGTTGGATTTTTCGACCATCACAATCAATTCGTCCGATGCTGTCGGCGCCACGCCCTTACCCGCCACGCTTCCACTCTTTGCGACCGGCCTAGGTGCGTCGGGTTTGTTCGGCTGGCGCAGGAAGAAGAAAGCAGCAGCACTGGCTGCGCGATCGAGACACCAAATTGAATTCGGAGAGACCGCCGCGCTGGCGGTCTTTCTGTTTGCTAACGCCGAAAATACATCCGCAGCAGCCCGACGACGAGCGCGACGGTGGCCAGCAGTAGGATGGCTGGCAGCGCAACCAGCAGCGCGCCCATCAGCAGCACCATCAGCGCCGCCGACATCAGGCCCGCGATCAAGATCGCCAAGATGAGGCTGAACGGGACTTGCGGCGGACGCGGCTCTGCGCCCGGCGGAATGATCTCCGGCTCCGAACGCCGATTTGGCCGTCTGTCTGTCATGGCTACACATTACCATAACAGGGCCGGTAGCGCGTAGTTGCGCGGCCCGCAAATTTCACCGCTCGGCGCCTTGCTTGCTACATTGCAAGCACACGCGCATTGGCTCGATTGGGCTATTGTAGCCAACCCACACCGGGGCACGGCATTGAGCACACTGGCTCATAAATGAGCGAGTGAGAGGTACCGGCATGTCCTCTACGCGCGTGCATGGCAGCACGCCGACGAACGATGGCTCGGGCATGAACAAAAATATACAGCCAGCGAACAACGGCGAAAATTAATTCTCGTCCATAATTCGGAGTTATCCGCTTATTTGGGCCGCCCGCGTCCTTGATGTCGCGAGCCAAAGATCGCAGGATTATGTGGGCTTCAATCAATTCCTCACTTGAACAGTCCAAGCGTTGGCAAATGGGGCGCATTAAAATCCGGCTCATCCACAAGAATCGTACATTGAACTCACTGTAGCGCGCTCGTGCAACCGCCTGTGACGACTGCCCGATCCGCCAAAATCGAAATTTGGAGAGGATGAGACCTACTTGAGGTGGTGCGCCGAGTGGCGAGCATGTAGGGCACAGCAACAAAAGAACTGGGCAGAGCACGAAGCCGCGACAATGTGGAGCACGCTGCCTGATAACGGCATCGAATTGGATCTAGAACCACTCTCCAGGATGCAGAAGATCGAAGACATGCTCGTCACTGTGGGGAAGCCCAATACAATGTTTCTCGCCACAGAGCTGCTAGGTATTTGCGTTACGATACTTGCCCATGTTCACGAGGATCCTGAATCCACGCTCGCGAATGGCCCGGTGGTCGAAATTGTTCGCAACGTTGTCGCTTCGCTTGAGTGGCGCGACCGCGATATGAGGATTGGAGACCTGAAGCAGCGTCAAGCGGAGTGATAAGCAGGCAAAGGCGCGGGGTCTCGGCTCCGCGAGTTGCGTATTCAGTGGGGGAGCCATGCAATGCGACTTAGAGAAATTTGCATCAGCTCGTTCCATACTAAAGGAAAGGCCGCCAGGGGACGGACGGCCTCTCCGGGAAGGGACAACCCCAGTTGTGGCTTCTGTGATTGACCAGACCCGTAATGTAAACACCTAAACTCCTCAACATAGTTCCAGGTTTCTGCCGGGAATTGTGCAACCTTTCGTGTGGCAGGAAAGGTTTGGGCCGCCGACGCAGATATATGCGCCGCGGCCCTTTTTGTTGTGATGCGACAAACCTTGTGTTGGCCGTCACAAAAAGACGTATTTAGCGACAAGTGATCGCACCTGTGATCTACGGCACAGCCAACAATCATCGGTGCGGCGATGTTGCATCTGCGAACCGTTGAGCAATCACCCAACTCGGGTGTCCCCAATATCAACGGATCCGTAATGAGGGATCGCTGTGCAAGCCACACCGCAGCGGTGTCTCTTTTTGCGACCGGAGCGCGCCTTGCAATAAAAGTGAGGCCGTCAATTAAGGCGGCCTCCCAAGTGGCAATTTTCACAAGTCAATAAATCGAATGCTACTTAGCGGCGCCCTCGACAATGAACGCAAGCGAGTCCGTTGATTTATCGCGGGCTGCGTTAATGTCTTTCTGCGCCGGCGAATTGTACCAGGCTTGTGCTTTCTCGATGCTATCGAATTCAATTATGACGAACCGCTCCGGCGCCTTTCCATCTAGGCCCATTACTTTCTGGGTACGGACGACATAGTGACCGCCAGCTTTTGCCACTTCCGCGGGCATAGTCTTGTCGACAACACCGGCCTTGAAAGCGGCAGCGTCTTTTATGCTCCTAATGGGAATAACGACATATGCGTGTGGCTTGGCTTGGGCGTGAAGGTCCTGGATAGCCGGTGCAGCTATGGTAGAGCCGACGACGAATGCAATCGCCAACTTGTATTTCGTTTTCATGGGTTTGCGCGCCTGGTTATGTCGCCCGGGCACAGCTTAAATTGAACCAAGGCGCGAAGGCGTAAATTCGGCCTCAATATTGAGGCGCGGGGTTTCGGCCGCGCGCATATCCGCTTGATCCTTTGCCATCCTAAGCGCCAAGGTGGGCAAGGTGCTCACAACCGGAGAGGCCGCCGTGCGAAAATTTGATGGCATTCTGATAATTACAATCGTTGCGACGCTCGCCGCCTCGTCTCTACCCGCGTTGGCGAAGGAAGGTAAAGCGTCTTCCCACATTCTCAAAAACACGGCTACAGGAAAGCACTACGACAAAGCCACGCTGGCCCCAAAGAAATCTGGCTCACAGGGCAGCGG
>JBATYN010000180.1:0-2072 GCA_049674125.1 Pseudolabrys sp.
GACCTCCAGAGGCGAAACGCTAGACAATTTTGCTTTATAGGCAAATACGGCGGCTACTGCGGCATATTGCGAGCAGACACGTCGGCGCTCTCCTGACGTGAGCGGAAGCACGTGGGCAACGTAGTTCTCCCCGTCCGCGGCCGCAATTGGCACTGAGATCCCTTTATCAGTGATCGCGCCGTCACCTCGGCTTGATGCTACAACACTGTCGTACAAGACCTTATCGATCGCCGGGTTTCTTGCGCTTAGCCTCTCGCCGATCGCAGCGAGTGCGCCACTCGAAAGCAGAGCACGGCCCGCCGTGTTGGCGTGAATGATGCGACCGTTCGCATCGACGATAAATACTCCCGCGCTTAGCCCCTCTAAGGTATCAGCGAGCTCTGCCGCTTGGGACTTGGTGTGGTCAAGCAATCTGCCGATCAACACAGCGCGACGAAAATGCGGGGTCAGGAGACGCATCCGATGACGCATCTCCTCATCGACCAATCCCTCTTTTGCCCGGCGCGCGACGCCAAACATCGCCGTGCTTGTCGCGGACTTTTCGATGATGACGTTTGCGGCATCAACCATTTGCTGGGGAAGCATCCATTCTTTGTAGAAGCGAGTTTCGAGCAATTCTTCGTAAGTTATGAAATCCTTCATGCTGATGACGTCGCCGACCTTCGCGAAGAGTTGGCAATGGGCGGCTGGGTCAAAAGTTATGTAATGAGCGAAATAACTTCGGGCGAACTCAGGTTCTATGCCGCATTCATAAAACACTTGCCCTGTTTGGGCGACAGTCGAGTCCTTTGAAAAAATCATCGCGGCTGAGCCTCCGACGAATCTTGCGGTGCTCTCAAGAACACCAATCCATAATGTCGGATTTAGCGCGGCATCATAAACGTCACCAATAAGTGCACTCAATTGTACCAATTCATCCATGTGGAATGCCCTGCAGCCGGCCGCCGTCCTACACGCGAACAATCTTTAGGCGCAATTATTCCGCGAAGATGGCGACAATTAGCACGTCACGGATATACGATAGCGACGCGCAAAATGTCGTGACGATCATTTAGTGTCTCGACGAGGTGGTCGATGCCAGAACGATGTCGCGATAGCCGCCGCAACGAGCATGACGGCAATGCTGCCGAGTCCGGTTTACCCCCGAAAGCAGACATGTGCACTGCACCAACCAATGTCCGCTTTGTGCCAGAAGCCGACTTAACCCATTCATAGGATGCGCACCGACTTCATCCGAGCGACCGTGCCATTGCGAAACCGGAAGTTGGCTCTGGCCGGTCCATCGTAATCATCTCCGGCGATATACGTCAGGCATAGCGCTAAGCGTCAGAGTCTGCTCAGAGACCATCCAGGCCCCTTCCACGAACATCAATCGCCGCTCTAGCGCGCAACGGACGATCAATCCGTCAGCGTATCCACTCGAATCGAGCTGTCGCGATTGACCCCTCGCGTTGCTAGGCGTAGAGGTACGGGGCATGGAAGGCGAAGTACTCAAAGGCCATCTTGACATGATCGTGCTCGCCGCGCTCGCTAGCGGTCCGGCGCACGGGTATGCGGTCATTCAAGAAATTAATCGGCGCAGTGACGGCACCTTCGATCTCCCGGAAGGGACGATCTATCCCGTGCTGCACCGCCTGGAGAAGAACGGGCTGCTCAGCAGCCGGTGGACGATTGCCGACTCTGGGCGGAAACGGCGCACCTATACGTTGACTCGACGCGGCCGCACCGCTTTAGCCAACGAGCGCGCGATGTGGGAGCGCTTTTCCGGGGCGATCAAGGGCTTGTTCGGGGAGACTTACCGTGCGGCAATCCGAGCCCGTCACTGACTATCTCGCGGTATTGGCGCGTGAGCTCGGTTTCGATCCGGCGCTTTCACGCCGCGTGCGCGGCGAAGTCGAGGATCATCTGTGGCAGGCGGCAGATGTGCGCGGCGGCCGCTCGGTCGAAAACCAGATGCAGGCGATCCTGAGTTTTGGCGGGGCGCGCGAACTTGCCCGCGGGTACCTCGCCGCCTCGTTGTTGGCCCAGATGCGGTCCGCGGGCGCAGCGATGATTGTCGCCGTGGCTGCAAT
>JBATYN010000181.1:0-6090 GCA_049674125.1 Pseudolabrys sp.
ATTAAGGCGATAGCCGCTGAGTATTCCCGGCCTTGACGTCGCCGCGATCCAGCCTCTCTAATCGCCGCCACATACAACGCGGGCAGCAGAGCCCGCCTATTCTTAAGCGGGGGCACATGGCAGAAGCGGAACGCATTCCAGGATTTGAAACACTGGCAATCCACGCGGGCGCCAAACCCGATCCCACCACCGGGGCGCGGGCAACACCGATCTACCAGACCACGTCGTTTGTGTTTGATGACGTCGATCATGCGGCCGCGCTGTTTGGCCTGCAAACCTTCGGAAATATCTACACCCGCATCGGAAATCCGACCAACGCCGTCCTCGAAGAACGCGTGGCGGCGCTCGAGGGAGGCACTGCAGGCCTGGCAGTCGCCTCGGGCCACGCAGCGCAAGTGGTCGTCATGCATGCGCTGATGAGGCCGGGTGACGAACTCGTTGCATCGAAAAAGCTGTATGGCGGATCCATCAATCAATTCAATCATGCCTACAAAAATTTTGGATGGAACGTGGTTTGGGCTGATCCGGATGATATCGGTTCGTTCGAGAAGGCGATCTCGCCGAAGACGAAATGCATCTTCATCGAGTCAATTGCCAATCCCGGCGGCGTTATCACCGACATCGAGGCCATCGCGAAAATCGCGCGCAAGGCCGGCGTGCCGCTGATTGTCGATAACACGCTCGCGACGCCCTACCTGTGCAAGCCCATCGACTTCGGCGCCGACATCATCGTCCATTCGCTCACCAAATTTATCGGTGGCCATGGCAATTCCATTGGCGGCCTGATCGTGGATGGCGGCACGTTCGACTGGTCGAAAAAAGGCAAGTACCCGATGCTGTCGGAGCCGCGGCCGGAATATCAAGGTATTGTTCTGCAAGAGACGTTCGGAAACTTCGCGTTTGCCATCGCCTGCCGCGTTCTTGGCTTGCGCGATCTCGGTCCGGCGCTGTCTCCCTTCAACGCCTTCCTCATTCTCACCGGCATTGAAACGTTGTCGTTGCGCATGCAGCGCCATTGCGACAATACGCAGGCTGTCGCCGAGTGGGTTTCGAAACGGCCTGAGGTTGCCTGGGTGAGTTATCCGGGGCTTCCCGGCGACAAATATCACGCGCTCGCGAAGAAATATGTTCCCAAGGGCTGCGGCGCTGTTTTCACATTCGGGCTGAAGGGCGGCTATGACGCCGGCGTGAAGCTCGTGTCGAACGTGAAGCTGTTCTCGCATCTCGCAAATATCGGCGACACCCGCTCGCTTATCATCCATCCGGCGTCGACGACGCACCGGCAGCTGTCCGATGCGCAAAAGGTGCAAGCAGGCGCCGGCCCCGACGTGGTGCGGTTGTCGGTCGGGATTGAAAACAAGGAAGATATTATTGCCGACCTTGAGCAGGCACTAAGCGCAAAGTAACCGACTAGGTCTTATTCAGCGTGCGCGCGACATAGTCGCGGATGTAAGCGAGCGTCGCCGGCGCGGTCCAAATCTCGGTGACCGCCTTGTCGGTGGCCTCGCCACTTCGTTGCAGCCGGTCGGTGACCGGCTCGCGGATTTGCATTTTTGTTTGTGCAAAGGCCGCGGGCGAAAGCGCGACCAGATTTTTTGCGGCAGCCAATGCGGCTTCGACGGTTTCTCCCGGCTCTGCAACTACATCGACCCAGCCGCGCCGTACGGCTTCCTCAGTCGCGTATGTCGCGCCTGAAAGCGTGAACTCCGGCAGATATCGTGGCGGAACCGCGAAGCGCACGATTTCAAAGGCCAACGCAGGAAACGGCACGCCGACGAGGATTTCGGTGACGCCGATGCGCCCGCTGTCGCGCGCCATGATACGCCGATCGGCACAACACGCGAGCACGCAGCCCCCGGCGATGGCATGGCCGTTGACGGCTGCGATCACCGGCTTCGGGTGAAAAAACACCGCGTCGTAGAGACGGTGCAAAGCCGGCAGGAACTGACGAATGTAATCAGCGCCTCCTTCGCTCAGGCGCTTGAGATCAACTCCAGCAGAAAAAATCTTGCCGTGCCCGGTAAGCACCACGGCCTTGGCGCCCGATTTGCACAACTCGGAAAACCGCGCTGTGAGCGCATCGCAAAATTCAATGTCGATCGCGTTGACCTTGCCATGGTTCATGGTCATGAGGGCAATGCCACTGCTCATCTTGATGTCGATCATGCACCCTGCTCCGCTACTGATGCCTGCGTCAGACGCGATACCACGCGGTGCGACAGCCGCTCGGCATGAACCACCGCGACGGTAAACACGACGATCGCAACGAATTGGTGCGCCAGCGCAAGAGCGAGCGGGGCCTGGTAGAGCAAAGTCGTGACGCCAAGGCCGGCTTGCAAAGTGACCGCCGCGGCGAGCAAAACCGCGCCGCTCGCACCGCGTCGCGCCTGCCGGGCATCGATCGCGTGCAATCCCGCAATCACCCAGATCGTGTAGGCGACCATGCGGTGATCGAACTGAACCGTCAGCGTATTTTCGAACAGGTTGCGCCAGGCCGGTTGAATGAACCACAGCCGCTCGGGCGACGGCACGATGGAGTCGTCGATCAGCGGCCACGTATTATAAACGACACCGGCGTCGAGGCCCGCGACCAGGGCACCGAGATAAATCTGCAGCAACAAGAGAAATGCGATAATCAACGCGCCGATGCGCAACCGCGCCGGGGCGTCATTGCGAGGTTGCGGTGCAAGCTGTCCGGCGGTCCACAGAATCGCTGCATAAATTGCGCAAGCAAGCGAGAGATGAAACGCGAGCCTGTATTGCGATACGCTGACGCGTTCGCTGCCCGCCAGTCCGGAGGACACCATCCACCAGCCGACCACACCGAGAGCGCCGCCGGCCACAAAAATTGACCAAAACCGGGCCCGCAAGCCATGCGGGATGGTTCCACGCCACAGGAAAAACAGGAACGGCAGCAGGAACACCGCGCCCGTCGCGCGTGCCAGCAGCCGGTGCGACCATTCCCACCAATAAATGATCTTGAAGGACATGAGGTTCATGTCGCGATTGAGTTCGCGGTATTGCGGGATGGCCTGGTATTTTGTGAATTCGGCCTGCCACTCGTTTTGGGAAAGCGGAGGCAGCACGCCGGTGACCGGCTTCCACTCGACAATTGAAAGCCCCGATTCCGTCAGCCGGGTCGCGCCGCCAACGACCAGCGTCAGAAATATCATTGCCGCCGCGGCGAACAGCCATAGCCGTACCGCGCGCGGATACAAATTTGACGTTTTATCGGGACCGGCCATCGAACGCTTGCATGTTGGATGCGGCGCGGACCATATAGTCCTGCGCTTGCAATCGCAATTGAGGCGCGCGAAGAGCACCAATGTCCATCCGCACCCGCAAATTCATCGGCGCCATTGCCCTTCTCGTCCTGGTTTCGGTCTGGGGGCTGCTGGCAATGGCGCTCGCGCAGTCGGTGCTGACCAACATCAACGGCTTTGTGGCAACCATCTACTACGTCGTTGCCGGGTTGGGCTGGGTGTTGCCCGCAATGCCGCTGATCAGCTGGATGGCAAAGCCTGACGCTACGCCGCGCTGACGCGGCGGAACCGATTCCAGAACGCCGTACCCGCGCCCGACATCAGCACTTTCAGATAGCGCTGCCGCTGGAATTCTCCATTGACCGAGATGCGCGGGAGCCCAGTCAAATAGTCGCGGTGCGCCCTGAACAGAACGCCAGGCCGCGTCGTCACGGCCGTTTTAAATCCGAGCTCGGCGGCAATGCGGAACTCGCGAGCGCCCGCAGCAGTAGGGTCGCCCACAGGAAATGCGAGATGCTCGGGCCGTTTTCCGAGTGCGGCCTCAAGCACCGCACGGCTCATCTCCATTTCGGCGCGCACCATTGCTTCGTTCGGGATCTTCTTGAGCATCATGTGATTGACGGTGTGCGCGCCGATCGTGCAAAGCGGATCGGTGGCGAGGTCGACGATCTCCACCCAGTCCATGCACAAATCACGGCAGAACGAACCGACATCGACGTGATAGCAAGCACAGAGATCGCGCACGGTGCGGCGCACCTCCTCGTCATTCTTCATGCTCCGCAAATAGCTATAAATTGCGTCGTACAGTTCGCGTTTTTCACGAACACTGGCGCATTCGAAATATCGGTCTTCGCCATTGATGACCATGCCGATGCGCTTGTTCTGAGCGATCACCGCTTCGAGTGCGATCCACCACAACTCACCGAGCCGGTCCGGAAAGCTCGTGGCGATAAACATTGCGAACGGCATCTGGTATTTGCGCAGCAACGGATAAGCCCAGCGCAAAAAATCTTTGTAGCCGTCATCGAATGTCAGGCACACAAAACGGCGTTTGAAATCATCCTCGATGAATCGCCTGTGCATTTCATCGAGGGAGACAACGTCGACACGCGCGCGCGCCAACCGCCACAACAGGCCCTCTAGAAATTCAGGGGTGATTTCCAGCAGACGGTTCGGCTGAAACCCCTCCGGGCGTGCCGGGCGGACGTGGTGCAGCGTCAAAATCGCGCCGACGCCGCCGACCAGCGGACGCATCCAATGATGCATCCCCGTGAAGTAGAGCGTTTCCAGGCTGGCCCGAATGGTGGTTTTCTTCAATGTCGCCAAGCTCCCGGGAGTCTGCGGCAAGTCAACTTTCGGCAGTCTACGTGATGGGTGCCACTCTTTATATATATTGCATGCGTCCTATGCGGACGGTTCCGGATCGCCGCGATGTCCTGAATTCGTTTGTCATTTCTGGAATCATGCATGAGGTTGCACTGCGATAAATGCATCCCTATAGTCCGCGCCGCTTCGGTCGGGGCGTGGCGCAGCCCGGTTAGCGCACTTGTCTGTGGGACAAGTGGTCGTGGGTTCAAATCCCGCCGCCCCGACCAAGAAAACCTGTCAAACTGCAGCGGGCAATATCGCCAACAAACTTTGATCGAATGGAAATGAGAATCCTCATTTTGCTATTGCTGCTTGGGAGTGTCGCGCAGGCACAGCAATGCGTGGAATGCTCATCAGCTGATGCATGCATCAAAGAGTACACGCGCGCGACTGCGAAAATAAAAGCAGAATACAAAAAGGGTGTTGCCGATCAGCGGAAAGGGCGCGAACAAACCTTGCGCGAGCATTTTTCCCTCCGCGCGACCCTGGCCGAAGAAGGTCTCGGACAGGTCATCCAGCCACAAATTGACAAACTAAAAGATTGTTTGAGCAAGGTTCGATAAGCCGCGCCAGTCCCCATCCCGCCGGGCAACGGCCCCGGCAGCCTATCACCCGCGAGCCGACCACGAATGGCGCTTGGCAAGCTTGTGGAGTAACGGCAGAGTTTCAATGGATCGGGGGACCACGATGAATTGGAAACAAGGGTTTTTGAGAATTTGGATCGTTGCTTCTGTCTGCTGGGTGGGCTTCGTCGGCTGGCTTTTTTATAACGCGACGGTCGTCTCGCAACGCCTGGCCGCAGTCCAGTCCGCCTGCGTCGCGGACCGGAGGGCCGATCCCTCGCTTGGCAATGTTTTCGATTGCTACGAAAAAGGGATGCGCATGGACGATCTGACGACCTTTGGATCGATCGTCACCAAACATCTCGCGCTCGCTGTCGGGCCGATGGTTGGTGCCGTGGTCGTCTGGTACGTCGTGCGCTGGATGCTGGCCGGTTTTCACCGCGAGCGCGCCGAAGCTGGGGACCGTGACATTCCCCGGCGCCGCCGCCCCTCCAGCCCGTAGCAAGCAAGATCAACAACTTAGCCGTTGTTTAGCCTCCGGGTCGTCCTCGCTTTGGCGCCTGCCGGGCCGAGTTATCCACAGGCTGCCGGGCCAAAAAGCCAACCCGCCTTTTTGTGATGCACGACACAGCCGCATTGGCAGCGATCCCTACTGTGACATGCAAGGCGGACAAGCCAATCAGGAGGCACCCATGCTCGGTTTCGAACTCATCGGATACGCTTTTGTGGCCTTGTTTTTTACCGCAATGCAGTTCGGCTGGCTGTTGGAATCCGCACAGGTCTAAGTGAGCAGAAAAAACCGGCTGAAAAAGATTTTTGCGAAAGGTACCTGCGCTGGGGAGTTTCCCGGCTTCAGTACCCGTTTTCCCGCTATCGGTTATTTGGACGGTTTACAC
>JBATYN010000182.1:0-17810 GCA_049674125.1 Pseudolabrys sp.
GGCTATAGGAACGGCCTTGGCGGCCGATAACGCTTTTCGGCCAAATATCTAACGGATGCGGGTGTAGCTCAGGGGTAGAGCACGACCTTGCCAAGGTCGGGGTCGAGGGTTCGAATCCCTTCGCCCGCTCCAATACTTGACCTGGTATCGGGACGTCGATACTCGCACGGCGGTTTCAGCGCCGAGGCGCGCTCGTCCGAAGGCGCTTCAAACATCTCAAATCTGCGTTGGCAAAGCCGCCCGTCGTGCGCACAATGTGCCAATGGCCATCAAGAAAAAATTGTGAGGGAGCGGAGGGACATGTGCGCATATCTCGGGCGTTCGCGGATCATTGGTTTGGCGGCGATCGCCGGGCTCGCCACGACACTCGCTTGCGCGACGCTGAGGCCGGCTGGCGCTGAAGACTATCCGGCCCGCACCATATCCTTGGTCGTGGCTTTCCCCGCCGGCGGTGGCGTCGATACGGTCGGCCGCGTCGTTGCGCAGAAGCTCACCGACGCGCTCGGCCAGCAGGTGATCGTTGTCAATCGACCCGGCGCCGGCTCGGTGATCGGAACGCGCGACGTCGCCAGAGCGCAGCCGGATGGCTACACGCTGCTGTTGCTGGTGACAGGTGCGGGACTTCCCGAGAATCCCGGCTACGACATGGCGAAGGACTTCGCCCCGATCGGTCTCGTCGCGTCGGTTCCGATCGTGATTATGTCGAACCCCACAGTGCCGGCGAAATCATTGTCTGAAGTTATCGCGCTCGCCAAGAAAGACGGTGACAAAGTCACGGTTGGTACGCCGCCTGCGCCGACGCTGAATTATTTCGGCGCCGAGCAATTCAAGGCGATGACCGGCACCAATATCACCATCGTCACCTATAAAGGAACCGGGCCGCTCACCAACGATCTTGTCGGCGGCCACGTCATGATCGCCTTCAACACGTTGCCGCCCGCGATCGGCAATATCCAGGCCGGCACGCTGCGGGCCATCGCAGTCGGCTCACCGAAACGGATGGCTGCGATTCCGAACGTTCCGACCATCGCCGAGTCCGGCCTGCCGGGCCTCGAGATCGTGCAGTACTACGGCTTGGTCGCGCCCGCCGGCACACCGCAGCCGATCATCGACGGGCTGAACCAGGAATTGCGCAAGATCGTGACGTCGGATGATATGAAGAAGCGGCTACTGGACGCCGGCGGCGATCCGCTCGCTAGCACGCCCGCCGAATACGCGCAGAACATCCAGCGCGAAGAAGGCAAGTGGCTGGCGGTGATCAAGAAGCTCGGGCTCGTGATCAATAACTAGCGCGTCAAAATCCCGCGGCCAGCGAACCGCGGGTGCGCCTGTCGGCAGCGCCAATGTAGCCGTCCGCAGTGACTTCAATGGAGTTTGTCGACGAAAAGGATTGTGTCGGTACAATTTTATGGCCGCGCTTCTCCAGGGCCTCGAGGACATCCGGAGCAAAGCCCGGCTCGACATAAACCTCTTCGGGCTGCCATTGCTGGTGGAGACGGGGCGCGCTCACGGCTTCGCCGATTGACATGTGAAAGTCGATCGCATTGACGATCACCTGCAACACCGCGCTGATAATGCGGCTGCCGCCGGGCGAGCCTGTAACAAGGAACGGCTTGCCGTCTTTGAGCACGATGGTCGGCGTCATCGACGACAACGGCCGTTTGCCCGGTCCGGGCAGATTGGCGTTGTAGCCCACAAGGCCATACGCATTCGCTGTGCCGGGCTTGGATGTGAAATCGTCGAGCTCGTTGTTCAGCAGCACACCGGTTCCGTCGGCGACGAGGCCGAGACCGTACGAGAAATTCAGCGTGTAGGTGTTCGACACTGCATTGCCGTCGCGATCGATGATGGAAAAATGCGTCGTGTTTCGGCCTTCGAAATCAGCCGGCGCGCCCGCGCGAATTTCGGATGCAGGCGTAGCCTTTTCGCCAATCCCGGCGCGTAACGATTTCGCATATGACTTCGAAATCAATCCATCCAGCGGAATCTTGACGGCGTCGGGATCGCCCATAAACACGGCACGATCAGCGTAGGCCCGCTTCATCGCCTCAATCATCACATGAAGCTGTTTCTCCTGATTCAATTTGGCGAGATCGTATCCCTCGAGGATGTTGAGCATTTCGATCAAGTGAACACCGCCGGACGACGGCGGCGGCACGGAAACGACATCGTAGCCGCGATAACTCCCGCGCACGACGGCCCGCTCGATCGGCCGATAATGCGCGAGGTCGTCTTTGCTCAAGATGCCGCCGGCTTTGATGACGGCGCTGGCGATCTGCGCGGCGGTGCGCCCCTCGTAAAACGCGCGTGCCCCATCTTTCGCGATTCCACGCAAAGTGTCGGCGAGGTCGAACTGAGTCAGACGCTCGCCTTCGCGCAAAGGCTCCGTACCGTTGAGAAAGATTGCCGCCGAAGCGGGCCATCGCGCGAGCCGGTCACGCGCGCCCGGCAGCGAGTCTGCGGTATCGTCCTCGACCAGAATTCCGTTCTGCGCGAGATAGATTGCCGGCGCGAGTAAATCCGCAAGCGTGAACTTCCCCGAACCGTATTTCTCAAGTGCCATTGCGAGGCCCGCCACGGTTCCTGGTATGCCGACAGAGAGCGCGCTGTCGCGCGATTTTGTTGGATCAGCATTGCCCTCCGAATCGAGAAACATGCTTGCGGTCGCCGCTGCTGGTGCGGTCTCGCGATAATCGATCACGAGGTCGCGCCCACCTTTGGCGAGATGGATAACCATGAAACCGCCGCCACCGATATTGCCAGCACGTGGATATGTGACCGCGAGCGCGAAACCGACCGCGACCGCTGCGTCAACCGCATTGCCACCGCGATCCAGAACTTCAATGCCGATGCGCGCGGCATGCTGCTCCTGAGCGACGACCACACCATTGTGCGCATGAATCGTCTGCGCCGGTGCCGTTGCCGGGGTGCGCACCGCCGGCGCGACTTGTGCCGGTGCGGCGGTGCTCATGACGAGTGTGAGAATGAAAGCGGCGAGGTGCGAAATGCGGTTCATTGTGAGCTCGTCATGCCTGGCTCTGTGCCGGGCATCTACGTCTTCATCCAAGTGCAGCAAAATAAAGTCGTGGATGGCATACGCAACTCGGGTCTGCCCGAGTTGTGCGATTCATGGCTATTCGAAATTCGGGCAGACCCGACTTGCGGATGACAAGCCCGGCCATGACGACGAATAAGACAAGGGATTACCGCGCCTGACCGTGATAGGCCGTGTTCGGCCGCATGTCAGTGGCCGAAGCCACGCGGTTCGACATATTGAAGAATCCGGCCACGGCCGAAATATCCCAAATGTCGCGATCGCTAAAGCCCACCCGCCGCAGCCTTTCGCGATCGCCTTCTTCAACGCTCCAGGGTGAGGCCGTGAGCCTGACGGCGAAGTCGAGCATGGCGCGCTGGCGCTTGTTTAGCCGGGCGACCCGATAGTTCATCACAAGATGTTCGCCGAGGAGCGGATTGCCGGAATATTGCCGCACCGCTGCACCGTGCGCGGTCAGGCAGTAATAACAGCGGTTTTGCGAGGATACGACCACCGCGATCATTTCGCGCTCGAGCCTGGAAAGTCCGGACTCACCCAGCATGAGGTCGTTGTACATGGCGACGAATGTTTCGAGCTTCGCCATATCGAAGGCGTAAGCGACGAGGACGTTAGGAACGAAGCCCAGTTTGTCCTGACATTTCTTAAAATAAGCTGCCATCGCCGGGGAGAGTTTGGCGCTTTCAAGGTTGAGCCCGGTGACGGGCACATCGTCGGCCACCGCCGAAGGCGGCTTGAGCGGGATCGGTTTTGCCGATGGCTTGGCCGGGAACGGCTTTGGGGCACTAGCCTTTGCCGCAAGCCCCTTTGTGGGTACGGCTTTGCCACCCTTGATGGAGTGCAGCAGGGGCTTGCCTTTATTCGCTTTTGCAACCACCGCCTTACCGGCGGCCTTCGCTGATTTATTGGCCTTAGGCATTTCCCCGTCCCTTGTTCGATGCTGACCCCGCGTCAGACTACATTGTTATGAGTGTGGGCGATACGAGCGGCCAGTCACTCTTTCGCTTTTCGTTTCAGAGGGTTAAGGCAGCAAAACACACCCCTTTTACCCGCCCGTCATTGATGCGTCACCAAATGGTGTGTTGCTCTCGACGCGACTGCGCAGAACGTGAAAACTCCAAATTCGCCTCGACCGATTCCCTCTCGCGCGTGATCCCGAAAAGCGGGAATCGGGTTTCGGAAAAGATCATGCGCAAACGCGAAGTGCACGAGGTTCCATGGCCGTCGAGCTTCTCGTCAGCGGAGAGGAAGATGCCGCCCGCATCGTAATCGAGCAGGCGAGCACATCGCTTGGCCGCCGACGTCGCGATATTTCGGCAAACTTCATCACGGAGCTGTACGGACGTGCTGTGCCTGAGGACGTCGTGCGCTATGGCGGCGAGGATCTCTCTGTGCTGGCAGAACGCGCCTACGATTTCATCGCCGACCGTACGCCGGGCGCGCCAAAAATCCGTTGTGAAACTGTGCCACTCGTTGCATCGGCCGACCGCAAAGCCGTTACGGTGGTCGAGATTGTCAATGACGACATGCCGTTCCTTGTCGATTCGGTAATGGGCGAGATCGCCGACCGCCGTCTCGATGTGCGCCTGGTTGCGCATCCTATGTTTGGCGTACGGCGCAAGGGCAGCAAGCTGGTTGCGCTCGGCGCACCGGATAGTGCTGACAGCACGCGTGAGAGTTTTATCCATATTCATCTCAGCCCAATGGAGGATAAGGCGCGCGACGAATTAATGCGCGCGCTGGAAATGGTGCTCGGCGAGGTGCGGCTGGCTGTGCAGGATTGGCGCGCCATGCTCGACCGCGTCAACGCAATCGTCATGGACCTGAAGACGAATCCGCCGCCACTCCGCGTCGATGAGATCGCGGAAGCGATTCAGTTCCTGCAGTGGCTGTTAGCCGACAATTTCACCTTCCTCGGCGTGCGCGATTACCAGGTCGAGGGACAAGGCCTTGAGCCGAATTTCGATAGTGCCCTCGGCATCATGCGTTCGCAGGAATTGCGCGTGCTCAGACGCGGCACAGAGCTTCTGGAAATTACGCCGGAGATCATGGCCTTCCTGAAGGAGCCGCGCCCGCTGATTATTGCGAAGGCCAATATCCATGCGCGCGTGCACCGCCGGGTTTATCTCGACTATATCGGGGTGAAACGCTTTGATGCGTCGGGCAATCTTGTCGGCGAGCACCGCATCATCGGGCTCTTCACGTCCACGGCCTATACGCGCGCTGCGCACAGCATCCCATATCTGCGGCGAAAAATAGCGGCGGTGGAGGAACGCGCGGGGTTCGATCCGGGCAGCCATTCGGGCAAGGCGTTGGCTAACGTGCTCGAGCACTATCCGCGCGATGAATTATTTCAGATCGACGAGGATACGCTCTACAGCTTCGCGCTGGCGATTTTGCAGCTCGATGAGCGTCCGCGCGTACGCGTGCTCGCCCGGCGCGATCGTTTTGACCGTTTCGTCTCGGTGCTCGTGTTCGTACCGCGCGAACGCTACGATAGCCATATCCGCGCAAAGATTGGTTCCTACCTCGCCAGGGCTTTCATCGGGCGGGTCTCTGCTTTCTATCCGTTCTTTCCGGACGAAGGGCCGCTGGTGCGCGTGCACTTCATCATCGGCCGTTCAGGCGGCCCGACGCCTGCGGTGGAACGCGCAACTCTTGAACACGAAGTTGCGGCAATTATTCGCACCTGGACCGACGGCCTTACCCAGGCGTTGGCCCTGGCCAACCCGCCGGATAAGGCGCGTGATTTGTTCATTCGTTTCCGTGACGCATTTTCGGAAGGTTTCCACGAAGCCTACACGCCGACGGTCGCAGCGATCGATATCCGCGTCATCGAGGGACTTTCCGAACAACGTCCGCTTGGCGTCGACTTTCATCACCGGCTTGAAGAAGAGCAGCGCACTGTAGGCTTGAAAGTGTGGAGTTTTGCGCGCCCGTTGCCGCTTTCGGAGCGCGTGCCGGTGCTGGAAAACATGGGCTTCCGCGTGGTGGATGAGCGCACCTATCACGTCGAACCGCAAGGCAGCGCCGGCGTCTGGTTTCACGACATGCTGCTGGAGCGTGCCGACGGCGGAAAGATCGATCTTGATCCCGGGAAGGCGCGGCTTGAATCGGCCTTTCTGATGATCATGCGCGGTCTGGCGGAGAACGATGGTTATAACGCGCTCACGCTACGCGGCGGTTTGGCCTGGCGCGACGTAGCGTTAATCCGCGCCCTGTCGCGATTTCTGCGGCAAATACGCGTGCCATTTTCGCAAGACTACATGTGGACGACGCTCGTCAAGCACGCCGGCATCACGGCGAACATTATCGAATTGTTTCACTCCCGGTTTGATCCGCGAGCAAAGGCTGACAGCAGCGAAATGCAAGGTGCGATTGTTTCGCACATCGAAGAGGAGTTGCAAAAGGTCGAGAGTCTCGATGAGGATCGAATTTTGCGCCGGTTCGTCAATGCCGTGCAGTCAGCGATCCGCACCAATTTCTACCAGACCGATGAGGCTGGTCACACCAAGCCTCTGATTTCGATCAAGTACGAGAGTCGCAAGCTCACCGATTTGCCGCTGCCGCGCCCGCTTTACGAGATCTTCGTTTATTCGCCACGCGTCGAAGGGGTGCACATGCGCTTCGGGAAGGTCGCGCGCGGCGGCATTCGCTGGTCCGACCGACCGCAAGATTTCCGTACCGAAGTCCTCGGGCTGGTGAAGGCACAGCAGGTCAAAAACGCAGTGATCGTGCCCGTTGGCGCCAAAGGCGGTTTCGTGCCGAAATTGATGCCAAAGGCCGCGGCCCGCGATGTCGTGCAGGCCGAAGGTGTCGCGACTTATAAACTGTTCATTTCAGCCCTGCTCGATATCACCGATAATTTCGCTCCGGACGGTACGATCATTCCGCCCGTGAGTGTGGTTCGTCACGAAGGGAACGATCCCTATCTTGTCGTCGCCGCCGACAAAGGCACCGCGACCTTCTCGGACATTGCGAACGCGATTTCGGTCGAACACGACTATTGGCTTGGTGATGCCTTCGCGTCAGGCGGCTCGGCCGGGTACGACCACAAGGCCATGGGCATCACCGCGAGGGGTGCCTGGGAGGCGGTGAAACGCCACTTCCGTGAAATGGATGTCGATATCGGCAAAACGCAGTTCAACGTTGTGGGCGTTGGCGATATGTCGGGCGACGTCTTCGGCAACGGCATGCTGCGCGAAGATACAATCAGATTGGTGGCGGCCTTCGACCACCGCGATATTTTCGTCGATCCGGATCCCAACCCCAAAATGAGCTTTTCCGAACGCAAGCGACTGTTCGCCCTGCCGCGTTCGAGCTGGCAAGACTACGACAAGGGGCTGATTTCCAAAGGCGGCGGCGTTTATCCGCGTTCGTCGAAAGAAATCCGTCCGAGCGCAGAGGCGCGCAAATTGTTCGGTCTGGGCGAGGCCGTGACGCCGCAGGAGCTGATGAAAGCGATCCTGACGGCAAAGGTCGACCTCTTGTTCTTCGGAGGCATCGGGACATACATCCGCGCGTCAATTGAAACCGACGAGGCGGCAGGTGATCGTGCGAATGATGCAATCCGCGTGACCGGCGCCGAACTGAACTGCAAGGTCATCGGCGAAGGCGCCAATCTCGGGATGACCCAGCGCGGACGCATCGAGGCGGCCCAACGCGGTGTCCGGCTCAATACGGATGCAATCGACAATTCGGCCGGCGTCAATACCTCTGACGTGGAGGTGAATATCAAGATCGCCCTCAGCGGGCCGGTCCGTTCCGGCGCGCTGACGATCGATGCACGCAATTCGCTGCTGGCCGAAATGACGGACGAGGTGGCGCGGTTGGTGTTGCGCAATAATTATCAGCAGACCCTGGCTCTTTCATTGGCGCAGCGACGCGGGTTGGAAGATCTTGGCTTCCAGCAGCGCCTCATGCAGACGCTGGAGCAACGCGGCGAACTTGATCGCGGCGTCGAATTTCTGCCCGACGAAATGGTGATCGCCGAGCGGCGCAAGCGCAATGCAGCCCTGACCCGACCTGAACTCGCCGTTCTGCTCGCCTACGCGAAACTCTCGCTCTACAGCGAGTTGCTCGACAGTAAAGTACCCGACGATCCTTATCTGGGGCGCGAGCTCGACCGGTATTTTCCCAAGGAAATGTCCGAACGTTATTCTGATGCGCTGCATGCGCATCGCCTGCGGCGCGAGATCATTGCGACCCAGCTGACGAATTCGATGATTAATCGTGGCGGCGCTACGCTGATTGTGCGGATTGCCGATCAGACCGGCGCAGGCTCGGCATCGATTGCGGCCGCCTTTGCGGCGGTGCGCAACAGCTACGACCTGATCGCCCTCAACGGCGAGATTGACGCCCTCGACAACAAAATTGCCGGCAAAACCCAGCTTGACCTTTATGCCGCCGTGCAAGACTTGCTGCTCGACCGGCTTGTCTGGTTCCTGCGCAATGTCGATCTCACGCAAGGTTTGGAGAAGATCATCGGTCACTACCGTGATGGTATTGCGCAGGTGGCTATGGCACTCGATGGCGCACTCTCGAAACCTGCCGCAGCCGCGCGCGAGGCGCGCGTCGTGGAACTTGCCAAAGCGGGCGTTCCGGACGCGCTGGCGCGCCGCATCGCCAGCCTTGCCATCCTCAAGGCAGCACCGGACATCGCGTTGGTGGCAGACCGCGCCGGCAAGCCAGTAAGCGAAGTGACGGCGACCTATTTCGCGACAGAGGCCTTCTTCCAGCTTGATCGCGTTGCCAGCGCCGTGCCGAACATCGTTGTGTCGGACTATTTCGATCGTCTGGCGCTCGACCGTGCGCTGGATTCCATCGGCGATGCGGAACGCCGGCTCACCGCCGCCATGGTTGGGAATGGCCATGCCGGTACCGGAGCAGTTGAGGAATGGGTCCGCCCAAGGCAGGCCGAGGTCGAGCGCATTCGCTCGGCGATCCACGAAATTGCGGGTTCGGGGCTTACGTTGTCGAAGCTTTCCGTCGCCGCCAGCCTGCTGGGCGATCTGGCGCGAGAATAACCGTTTAGTGTCTGAAATGCCGCGTGCCGGTGAACACCATCGCAATGTTGTGCGCGTCGGCGGCGTCAATCACCTTCTGATCGTTGACTGAACCGCCGGGCTGGATCACCGCCGTGGCGCCGGCCTCGATTGCGACCAATAAGCCATCGGGAAACGGAAAAAACGCGTCGGATGCGACTACAGAACCTTTGGTGAGCGGCGCGGGAAGTTTCAGTTCTTTCGCGGCATCTTCTGCTTTGCGAGCGGCAATCCGCGCGGCATCGACGCGACTCATTTGGCCGGCGCCGATGCCGACGGTGGCGCGATCTTTGGCATAAACTATGGTGTTCGACTTCACGTGCTTGGCGACGCGAAATGCAAAGCGCAGGTCATCAAGCTCAGCCTTGCTCGGCGCGCGCTTGGTAACGACCTTGAGCTGCATATCATCGACCACCGCGTTATCGCGCGACTGCACCAGCAGGCCGCCGGCAACCGACTTCACCATTATTCCGGCAGAGCGTGGATCGGGTAAACCACCGGCGATCAGCAACCGCAAATTTTTCTTGGCCGCAACAATCTTGATGGCCTCGTCGGTCGCTTCCGGCGCGATGATCACTTCGGTAAAGATCTCGGTGATTGCTTTTGCCGCATCGGCGTCGAGCTTACGGTTGAGCGCGACGATGCCGCCGAACGCCGATGTTGAATCGCAAGCCAACGCTTTACGATAGGCCTCGAGCAGCGTGTTTGCTTCTGCTACGCCGCAAGGGTTGGCGTGTTTTACGATCACGCAAGCGGCGGTGCTTTGCGGATCGAACTCGGCTACGCATTCGTAGGCCGCGTCGGTATCGTTGATGTTGTTATAGGAAAGTTGCTTGCCTTGCAGTTGCTTTGCGGTCGCGACGCCGCTGCGTTCCCCGGGCGCGCGATAGAATGCTGCGTTTTGGTGCGGGTTTTCGCCATAACGCAGCGCTTCCACCAGTCGTCCGCCGAAGGCGCGATAGTCAGGCGCATCGTCGTGGAGGGTGGCAGCAAACCAGTTCGAAATTGCCGCATCGTAGGCGGCGGTGCGCGCATAGGCTTTTGCTGCGAGCTTCTGCCGCAATTCGAGAGACACCATGCCGCTGTGCTGCGCCATTTCGCCAAGGACTTTTTCATAGTCCGCGGGTTCGACAATGACAGTGACATCGCTGTGGTTCTTGGCGGCGGCGCGAATCATTGCCGGGCCGCCAATATCGATGTTCTCGATGCAGTCATTGATAGAGGCGCCTTTTGCGACCGTCGCCTCGAACGGATAGAGGTTCACCACCAGCAAATCGATCGGTTTGATGTGGTGCTTTTGCATCGCCGCGGCATGCTCCTTGTTGCCGCGGATCGCCAGCAAGCCGCCATGGACTTTCGGGTGCAGCGTCTTGACGCGGCCGTCCATGATCTCGGGAAAGC
Organism: Pseudolabrys sp.; assembly: GCA_049674125.1. Classification (GTDB taxonomy): domain Bacteria; phylum Pseudomonadota; class Alphaproteobacteria; order Rhizobiales; family Xanthobacteraceae; genus Pseudolabrys. Next base: position 10,498 of record JBATYN010000182.1, read on the forward strand.
CGGTGAGATCGGCGACGTCAAGCGCGGTGAGCCCGGCATCCGTCAGCGCCTTCGCAGTGCCACCGGTCGAGATGAGCTCAACGCCGTACCCGGCAAGCGCCTTGGCGAAATCAACCAGCCCGGTCTTGTCGGACACCGACAGCAAAGCGCGGGTGATGCGGCGCGAGTGGCTGCTCATGACGCACGAGCTAGCACATGAACCGGGCAAAAGGGTATTCGCGAATGGCGCCTCTTCGCGGGGCATCCACAAGCATCGCTCTCAAAGTGGCAATTCCGGCTCGTAGGCCCGATCGGGCCGGGAGCCCGGCTGGGCCGGCGGTGTATGACGGAAGCTCCAGCGCACCGCTGCCTGCTGTCCCACATGGCCATAAATCACGATTTGCACTGTGCGGCGTGGTCCGTCCGATCCGGCTAAATAGACGCTTTCCTCTAACGCCACCGCGTCAGCCAATGTCGCGAACGTCCATAGCTCTTTATCCGGCAGCACCAGGATTACGCCGCGGCCATCTGCAAGGCGGCTGGCCTTGATCGCCGGATGCAGGTGGAAGCGAATTGCAAACTCATCATTGGCATCAGTAGAGAATGCTCCTCCTGCGGCTGGCGAAAAGCTGTCTTCACCGTCGAGAGATCGGCCATCGGGGCTGAGCCGGATGTCACGGGTGTGAATCACACCACAGTCATTGGCGTAGCCATCATGAGACGCGCGCACCATCGTTCCACCAGGGAACGACTCTCGCTCGATCCGCACATCGTGGGGGCCGGAGATAATCGGCGTGCCGCCCAGCAACCTCTTGGCAGCGGCGGATTCCAGAAAACGGCAGGAAGAGCGGTCGTTAAGCGTTACCGTCGAATGCGCGGGCGTTGCACGTGCAACCTGGCGCCAATTCACTTTGTTGACCGCCGGCAATCCGCAATTGATCACCAGCCTGTACTGTTTCCACGACAACTCAAACGACAGGCAACCCGCATGGGCTTCCTGGCTTAAGACCACCGACGGGGGCCGCCCTGTGTCCATCAGCAGCGCGGTCTGTCCGGCGTCGATGCGCTGATAGCCGGAGTGCGGAGCGTTCGACACTGGTGTGCCACGCGCATCATCGTAGGCGAGGACAGTGGCGAGAAGATCGACCGGTGTCGGCCCCATGCCGTTGAATTGTGCAAAATTTCCGTCGCCGTGCCGGAAAAACCGCAGCATCGGCATGATGCGGTCGATTGCGTTGTTAAGCCCCTGCGGCGGCTGAAGTTGTCGCGCCGAGAACAATTGGCGCAATGGCAACAAGTCAGCCAGCAATTCAATCAACGCTCCGGGATTGCGACTGACATGGCCGCCATCCGGCAAGATTTGTTTGCGCAATTCTTCATTTAATCGATGCACGTTTGCGCGCAAGTAACCGGATTGCCCCTGCATGCAAAGCGCCGCGTAGGTCAGCGCGATGACGGCCTGCAGCCGCGGCAAACCATCGCGCGACTCGTTAAGCGTCCGGCGCAGGTAGCGCGCCTGGCGCGACAAACTGCGGATGTAGCGGCGATAGAAGCGCGCATCCGCATCCTGCAATACAAACGGTGCCTGGCTGAGCCAGCAGATGATGCGGCGTGAAAGAATTTCGGGACGCCAGCCAGTTGAATGCCATCCGCCTTGTACGTTGATCCATTCGTCGATCAGCGAACGGGCATTGGCGCGGGTGATGGCGGAATCGGCAGCCCGTAAGTGGCGAAGCCAGACGAAGCCGAGTAGCGCAACCGCCCATTCATCCGATGGCGGTGTCATCTCAAAGGGCGACCTGCGATCGCAGATCACGACTTTGCCGGCGAATGCAAACCGGCCGGCATAAATTTCACTGGCGCGGGTCGCGTCGGCGGTGCGCAGGTCTTGCGGCGCGATCACCACCCGGTCGGTCTTGGTAGAGCCGAATCGCCACCGCAACAGCGGATTGGCATTGAATCGGCCGATCACATCGCGAAATGCGCGGCGTCCGATGAGCACTGAGAGCCTGGCCCGCTCCGCCACCGAAACCCGCATCATCAAAGTGCTCGTCCCCTGCCGTACGTCCCGATCGGCTCGTGCGCGCCACACGATAGCGAAGGGGCGGGGAAGGGCCAATATGCCAGTCCGGACCGTGGATTAGGCCACTTTGCGGATGAGTCGGGCGGCATAGAAGCCGTCTAGCCCGCCCCAGCGCGGATCCGAATCAGGCAGGTGCAAAGGTAGCGTACGCAGGTCGCCCTCAGCGGTAACAAATTCATCGCAGCCGTAGACATCCTGCGCCGTGATTGATTTGCGGCTAACCCGGGAGTCACGTGCGAGCAAAGCCTCGATCTGATTTTGGCCCTCTTCAGGTTCCAGCGAGCAGACGCAGTAAATGAGCGCCGCACCAGGCTTGAGCAACTCTACCGCCCGGTCGAGCAACCGCTCCTGCAAGGAAGTGAGTAGCGAGATGTCGGCTTCGCTCTTGAGCCATGGCACATCAGGATGACGGCGTATCGTACCCGTGGAAGAACAGGGCGCATCGAGCAGCACCGCATCAAACGGCTCGTGCTGCCACTCCAACGCGTCAGCCACTACAGTCTCGGCATGGAGGGAGACGCGCGCGAGATTTTCGCGCAGACGATTAAGCCGTCCCGGAGAGCGATCGACGGCGGTGACACTGGCGCCCGCGAGTGCGAGTTGTGCGGTTTTGCCGCCGGGTGCCGCGCACAGATCGGCAATTTTCATGTCCCGTACGTCAGCGAACAATTGTGCGGGGAGGGCGGCAGCTGCGTCCTGCACCCACCACGCGCCTTCGGAAAATCCCGGCAGCAATGAGACTGCGCCGTGCGCTAGCGTACGTACGGTACCTGTAGGCAGTACACGTCCGCGCAGGCGCTCCGCCCATGATGCAGCGTCCGATTTCACCGTAAGATCGAGCGCGGGTTCGTGGCCGTTCGCCGCAGCAATCGCGCGAGCGGTGTCGCGGCCGTACGTTTTTGTCCAGCGCTTAAGCAGCCATTCCGGCGTGTCACGCGAAATATTATTGACGTGCGCTGCCACACCGTTTTGCGCCACGCGGCGGAGCACGGCATTGACTAACCCCGCATATCGCGACGCACGGCGATCCGCTTGTGCGAGTCGCACCGAGAGATCGACGGCAGCGTGGTCTGGAACCTCAAGCCAAAGAATTTGCGCGGCCCCGAGCAACAGGATGGTTTCTGCACGTGGCGCGTCGGATGGAAATCCCTTTTCGAGATATCCACTCACCAATTCGCGCAGCGTTCCGAGCCGGCGCAATACGGTCGCGGTGAGCCGGCGCATTAGAGCGCGGTCACGATCAGCGAGCGAGGGCAGGCCCGGATGTGCGTTTTTACCCGACAACATTTCGTCGAGCGCAATTCGCCGCCGCAGAACCCCGTCGAGAATGTCGGCGGCGATTCTTCGAGCGGCGAGGCCGGGAACTTCCGGCTGGGGGGAAGTGCGCGGGCGCGCCATACCCCGATAGTTGCCCGTAAATTGTGTCCACGTCGCGAAGCTTTCGGCAAAAATGTCAGTGGCGCACAGCTTTAGATGGCGACACTTGCGCGCAGCTTGCGTTTTTTGCGTCTGCAACGTGGGATTGTAATAGCTGGAAGCCGACAGTTGCGCATCATTCTTAAACGACGATAGGCGTGCCGCCGCATGGTCCATGCGGTTGATCAGAAACAGCGACCTATTTGCCTTCGGCCATTGCCCGGAGTTTGCGCTTACCCTCTTCGGAGGCTTGCGCCGCTTTGCCCGCGGCTTCCATCAGCGTGGCCAGCTTGATCCGCGTTGCAGGATCGCTAACAACCGGTGTGCCGCCGCGGAATGTAATCGTGTCCCGGTGCTCGTCGAGGTATGCGGCGAGTTCCTCGATCGCCGGCAGCGTGCCCGCGATCATCGGGCCCAGTTCGCGGAATACCCGGGCTGGCGTCGTGACCAAGCGTCCGTAAGCGACATCGTATACCGCCTTCAAATCGGTCGGTTGTTTGAGCGCCTTATGCGCCGCATCCGCATCGCTTTCAGCCTTGTCCAGATCGGATTTCATCGTGGCCATGCCGGATTTGAGCACTGGAAGAACATCCCGGTGATCCCGCAGGTCTTCCAGCGAGCGTGGGCTGCCGATCTGCATCAAGCGCCCAAAATCCTTGGAAATCGATGCATCCAGCCTGTGGTGAAAACCGTTCATGACACGGTAGTGATCGGCATAGGATCCGAAGTCTGCGACGTCCTTGTCGGACATGATCGGAATGTGCAGGCCAGGTTTGTCGATGATGCGCGTTTGCAGGAACGTCATAAAAGCGCGCCGCTGTTGCGGCTCATTGTCAAAACACGCTGCGACCGTGAGCGTCAGGATCAGAACGCCAGCAAGAGCCAGCAGTCGGCGGGCCGGTTTGTATGAAACAATGCGAGATATCGAGATCATGGTGCCCCACTCGGGCGCACAGCTGCGCACCCGCTCCCCGGTCGATAGTCATGAGTGATTTGGACTGGCGTTAAGGTTCAAGCCAATGAGGCTGGCAACGAACATCTTTCGCCAGCCTCGCCACTCGATCTCAGGCCCCGGCTTTCGCCGCCCTCTTGTTTTGCCGGTTGTCGACAAGGTCATCGACCACCGCCGGATCGGCGAGTGTCGAGGTGTCGCCCAGATTGCCAAACTCATCCTCAGCGATCTTGCGCAGAATTCTCCGCATGATCTTGCCCGAGCGTGTTTTCGGCAGGCCGGGCGCGAACTGGATCAGGTCGGGCGATGCGATCGGGCCGATTTCCTTGCGCACCCATCCAACGAGCTCCTTGCGGAGGTCTTCGGTCGGCTTCTCGCCAGCCATCAACGTGACGTACGCGTAGATGCCTTGGCCCTTGATATCGTGCGGATAGCCGACAACCGCGGCCTCCGAGACCTTGGGATGTGCCACCAGTGCGCTCTCGACCTCGGCAGTGCCAAGGCGGTGACCGGCAACGTTGATGACATCGTCGACCCGGCCGGTGATCCAGTAGTAGCCGTCCGCATCCCGCCGGCAGCCGTCACCGGTGAAGTATTTGCCGGGATAAGTTTTAAAATAAGTATCGATGAAGCGCTGATGGTCGCCGTAGACGGTGCGCATCTGGCCCGGCCAGGAGTCAGCGATACACAGATTGCCGCTGGTCGCGCCAACCTGCACCTTGCCTTCGGAATCCACGATTTCAGGCTGCACGCCGAAGAACGGCCGCGTGGCCGATCCCGGCTTGAGTTTGGTTGCACCCGGAAGCGGCGTAATCAGGATGCCGCCGGTTTCAGTCTGCCACCACGTATCCACGATCGGACAGCGGTCCTCGCCGACCACGTGATAATACCACTCCCATGCTTCAGGATTGATTGGCTCGCCGACAGTGCCGAGCAGACGCAGGCTCTTGCGCGACGTCTTCTTTACCGGCCCATCACCGCCCTGCATCAGCGCACGGATGGCCGTGGGCGCGGTGTAGATGATGTTGACTTTGTGCTTGTCGCAGACCTCCCAAAAGCGCGAGGTGGTCGGGTAGTTCGGCACGCCCTCGAACATCAACGAGATCGCACCGTTGGAAAGCGGGCCATAGACAATGTAGCTGTGACCGGTGACCCAGCCGACGTCAGCGGTGCACCAATAAATATCGCCATCGTGATAATCGAAGACGTATTGGTGCGTCATCGACGTGTAGACGAGATAGCCGCCGGTCGTGTGCAGCACGCCCTTGGGTTTGCCGGTCGAGCCTGACGTGTAGAGGATGAACAGCGGGTCTTCCGCGCTCATCTCTTCGCACAAGCAATCGGCCGGGACCGTCTTCGCGATGTCATCGTAATAGACATCGCGCCCCGACTTCATGTTGACCAGCGCGTTGGTTCGCTTGACGACGATGACGGATGTCACGCCGCCCGCCTTGTCACAGGCAGTATCGACATTGGCCTTGAGCGGAATCTTGCGGCCGCCGCGCAGGCCTTCGTCGGCGGTGACGATGCAGGTCGATTTGCAATCCTCGATGCGGCCGGCGATCGAATCCGGGGAGAAGCCACCGAATATCACCGAATGCACCGCGCCAATGCGCGCGCAGGCGAGAATGGAGATCGCCGCTTCCGGGATCATCGGCATATAGATCGTGACGCGATCGCCCTTCTTGACGCCGCGCGCCTTGAGCACGTTGGCGAAACGGCAGACTTCAGCGTGCAGCTGCTTGTAGGTGATTTTCTTGTCGTCTTTGGGATCGTCGCCTTCCCAAAGGATCGCTGTCTGGTCGCCACGTTTGGCGAGGTGGCGGTCGACGCAGTTGTAGGCGGCGTTCAGCGTGCCGTCTTCAAACCATTTGATCGAAACATTGTGCGGGTCATAGGTCGTGTTCTTGACCTTGCTGAATGGCTTGATCCAGTCGACACGCTTGGCCTGCTCGGCCCAAAAACCATTCGGGTCCTTGATCGAACGCTCATACATTTCCTTGTATTTCGCGTCGTCCGCGTAGGCGCGTTTACGCCAGTCAGCTGGCACGTCATAAATCTTGTCGTCGGGCATGGCTTCCTCCCGGCCCCCGTTTCATACCGGCGGGTAGCCTCTTTTGTTGATCTATTATGCGACGGCGCATTGATTTGCGACAAGGCGCGGATTGACCCACTTTAGGTGGGTTTCGGGCGTGTTTAGCGACCCCATCCGCCGAGGATGGCGCCGATAATCAGCAGCACGCCGAGCCAGGCGATGCTGTCGATGACGGTCAGCATCGGTTTTCGATTGGAAAACGCGTTGTTGACGGTGACCGTGGTCACGACGAAGCCAAGCCAGCAGAGCGCCCCCGCGATGAGACCGGCCCGCACCGTGAACATGTTGAGATGCACAAGGATGCCGTACAGCACCCAAGCCATGACGAGCTCGCCCACGAACGCCAGGATGAACGGTGCAGCCATCGCTGCGCCGGACTTGCCGGCCTGCTCGGCCTTGCACTGGTCCATGGTTTTGCCTTGCGCCGCGATCCACTGCTTGCTCAGGCTGGTGTAGTAAATCCCGCCGAAAATCCAGGCGGCCACCGCGGCAACCAAAATAGACAGGAAATTGACGTTCGTGAAACCCATCGTCGTCTCCTATTTGATCCCGCCCATCTTGCAAACGGTCTTCCATTCGTCCGCTGTGACCGGTTGAACCGAGAGCCGCGTGTTGTTGATCAGGATCATTGCCTTGAGCTTAGGTTCGGTCTTGATCACGTCGATGGAGACCGGTTTTGGCATCGGCTCAACCGCCTTCACGTCCACGGCCACCCATGGCTCGCCCGCCTTGGCAGATGGATCTGGATGAGCTTCGCGGAAGATCTCGATGATGCCGACAAAATCCTT
>JBATYN010000183.1:0-4254 GCA_049674125.1 Pseudolabrys sp.
AGTGAGGGGCAGGCCGCCATAAGAAACAATAACATTGTCCTTGAAGCCAGAGGCGTAGCCGTCGAATGGCAGATCCATCCCGACCACCGCCTCTGCCCGCTGCTTCGGTGTCAGCGAATTCATGAACGCCCAACCTTCCGCCTCTTCCTCACGCAGGACGGTGGTGCCTTTGTAGACGCCAGATTCGGCGAGCACAGGTTCCGAGCCGAGAAGCATGGGCGACAGCACCATTTGGTCGCCAAGTACGAAGCAATTGACGTTGCAGTGATGTCCATCGAACTGCCAGCCCCACGGAGCATCAACGGAGGGCTCGCCAAAGATGCTGATCCAGTAGTAGAACTCGCCGAATTCATCGGGCAGCCCGGTCAGCTCCGCGAGATGCTCGTTGAGCTTCATCGCATTGCGGGCCGTTTCAAAAGCGCGCGCCCCCAGGCCGGCACGCAAAACGCCAAGCGCGAGTTCACGTTGCTGGCTCCCAAGCTCGGCGAGGCAGAGTCCATGGCGCATTAGATTGCGATGGATATTGCTCCAGGTCCGCCAGGCTTCGCCATCGACGTCAAAGTCCATCGCTGCGAGCTGGTCGCGGTCGAGTGAATTCAGGAACATACGCGCGGCATCGATCATTGGCTGTATCGATACGCCGGTCTTGCGCAGAGGAAACAATCCGCGTTCGATTTCACCGTTCGCGGTCAATCCCTTAAAGGGATCTTTGAGTGATAGTCGCCAGCCCGCAAACAAATCCTGTAGCGCCTGCGAAACCTTCGTTTCGTCAATTCGCGGCGGCGCGCGGTGTGGGTGCGTATTGAGAACGGTGACGTCAGCCATCACATGATCTTGGATTGCGTCCCTCCAAGCATTGCCCGAACGTGGAGCGGACGCAATCGCCTTGCAAACCCGCTCGTCGCGTTTGCGGCTAGCTGGCTTGCCGCGGATATGCTGTTTTGCCAAAAAACACCTAGGAGGAATTCGTGAAGCTCGTCCTTTTCCAGACCTCGCTCGCCGCCGAGATTCTACCCGGCCTGCTCACGGAGCGCGGGGTTGTCGATATTTCGGCTGCGGTGCGGAAGGCCTACACACCGCAACTTGTGATGGAGGGCATTATCGATGAGTTCGATAGGTTACGCCCGGCGCTGGAAAAGCTCGCCAGAGATGCAGCAGCTGTGCCGCTCGACCACGTGCGTTTACGGCCGCCGCTGCCTCGGCCAGGCAAGATACTCGCCTGTATTGCCAACTATTGGGAACACGCGCAGCGCGAGGCCCGGCCGCTCAACATGTTCATGAAAAATCCCGATGCTGTGATTGGGCCCGGCGATACCATCATTCTGCCGGAATACACAGTGCCCTGGATGTTCATGCATGAGGCGGAGCTGGCTTTGGTCATCAAAGGGCCGGTAAAAATGGTGAAGGCCAAGGACTGGAAGAATGCCGTATTCGGCTATACTGCGATGATCGATGTTTCGGCGCGCGAGCAGGGCCGCCGCACCTGGCCGGCGACGCCGCATACGAGCTGGCTGGGCAAGTCGTTTGACACGTTCGCCCCGATCGGTCCCTGCATTGCCACCGCCGACGAGGTGAGCGATCCCAACGACCTGATCGTACGGTTATGGAATGATGGCCAGCTGCGCCACAACTACAACACCGACGATATGGAGCACCGCGTCCCCGAACTGGTAGAGTTCGCAACAACGGTAATGACCATGAATTCTGGGAATCTTATCGCCTGCGGTACCAACCACGAGGGGTTGGGCGCTCTTCAGGATGGTGAAACTGTCGACATCGAAATACAGAACGTTGGCAAGATGACACTGAGCGTTTCTGACCCTCTGAAAAGAAAGTGGGAACGCGGCGTCTACATGGGCTTCGATTCCACGAATCCCGACGCTGTGAAACGCCACCGCCCCCGATAGCCGGCGTCTGCCCACCATTACCACGCTGCATTGCAGGCCGTTCATTGCGCTATTCCGCGTGGCGCAGGTTTGCTCTGCGCCGATGGACAATAAGGTTCCCGCCCGACATAATTTGCTAATGCAAAAAGAAATGAGGGAGAAACGCCATGCAGGCCTCTACGAGTGCCGCTCGTGCGCGCAAGGTGGCCATGGATCCGGAGGAATGGAAGGCCCGCGTCGATCTTGCCGCCGCCTTCCGGCTCGCCGCGCTACAGAATTGGGATGAGCTATTGTTCGCGCATCTGTCCGCGCGCGTTCCGGGTCATCCGAAACAATTTCTCATGCATCCGGCCGCTATCTTGTTTGAGGAGGTGACCGCGTCGAACCTGCACAAGCTCGACGAGAACTGCAATCACGTGGCGCCAAGCGACGAGCTGCCGCACAAGTTTGCCTTTCCGTTTCATAAGGGCATCTACGATGCATTTCCGCAGGCGCAATGTGTCATGCATCTGCACACAAAATACGTGACCGCGGCGGCGATGCAGGAGCAGGGGATCATTCCCGGCAATCAATATGCCATGTGGCTCGGACCCGTCGGCTACCACGACTACGAAGGCCTGCTGTCGACCGACGACGAAGGTCACAGGCTAGCAAAGAATTTCGGCAACAAGCAGATCGTGCTGCAACGGGGCCATGGCTTTGTACTGTGGGGCCACACCATCCACGAGGCCTATATGCTGGCCTTTCTGGTGATCCGCGCGTGTGAAACGCAGGTGCGGTCGATGGCCGGTGGCATCAAGCCTTATGTGCCGCCTCAGGCGGTGCTCGACGCGACCATCGGGCAGGCCCGCATTATCACCGACGGCAATGCGCCGTTCAATCAGATGACTTGGCGGGCGCTGCTGCGCAAGCTCGACCGGGACGCACCGGACTACAAAACGTAATCGCCCCGCGTTGAACGGCAAAGACGCGGTTGGCAGCGTCGCCGCGCAAGCATTGCTACGGAGACTGAAATGTCGGTTGTGGAGCGCACGCTGACCGAAACATCGCTGCCAATCTATCACCGGTCGATTGACTGGGACGCGCTTTACAAGCGCTACCCGGTGCCGGACGTGTTTGCAAACACACGGTGGAAATGGTCGGCCGACGAAATCCGCGCGTTCCAGAACGAACAGTTCCTCGATCTGATGAAAACGGGGTGGCAGAACGAATTCTACAAGCGGCGTTGGACAGCGGAAGGTCTTGAACGGGGCGACATCAAGAGCGTCGACGACATCGTGAAGCTGCCGATGTTTGATTCTGCCGACATCAAGAAGGATCAGGAAGAGAACCCGCCTTTCGGCCTGATCAATGGCGACGTCACCAGGCGCATGCAGACGACGCCGATGAAGCTGCAGACCAGCGGTGGCACCACCGGCAAGCCCCGACCCACGCTTTATGCGCCACAGGAGTGGGAGCTGAACGGACTCACGCATGCCCGCGTGCTGTACATCTGCGGAGTGCGCCCCGGCGACCGAGTGCAGATTCCGCACACTTGCGCGCTCGGAAACGCCGGGTGGTGCTGCTACAAAGCCTGCCACGACTATCTTGGTGCGCTCCCGATCACCACCGGTACCGGTGCGGTGACATCATCGCGGCGGCAGATCGAGATCGCGCAGGAGTGGGGCACTAATGTCTGGTATGTGCGCCCGGAATACGCCACGCAGCTCGCCAAGGTCGCCCGTGACGAACTGAATTTTGACGTCCGCGATCTCCAGACGAAATTCCTCGGTTGCGGGCTTGGGCCCGATACCGACAACGCCTTCCGCAACCAGCTTGAAAGTCTTTGGGGCTGCGACGTCTACGACATGTATGGCACGCACGAGATGGGCATGGGCGCCTTCGAGTGCCAACATAAATCGGGCATGCATTTCCACGAGGACAGCACGTTCTTCGAGGTCGTCGGCGTGGAAGACAACAAGTCGGTCGCCAATGGCGAAATCGGCAACATGGTGTGTACGATTTTGCACCGCCGCCAGCAGCCGATGATTCGTTTCAATCTGCGTGACCTGACCCGCATTGTCGCGACCGATTACTGCGAATGCGGCAGCTGCTTCCGCCGCATGCAGAAAATGTTGGGCCGCAGCGACACGATGGTCCGCATCCGCGGCGTCAGCATCTGGCCGCAAGCCTGTCTGCCGGCGATCAAGAGCGACAACCGCACCACGGGCGAATGGCTGTGTATTGCCGAGCGGACAGTCAGCGATGGGGTCGTGCGCGACGAGATGACAGTGAAGGTCGAGGTGCGCGACGACGCTCCGGGCTGGGATGGCCTGAAGGAACATATCGAAAAGCGACTACACTCCGACCTTGGCCTGCGCCTCAATAT
>JBATYN010000184.1:0-8938 GCA_049674125.1 Pseudolabrys sp.
GGTGAACGGCCATTATGTTGCGCCTTACGAAATTCGGGGCTTATGGGTGGATACGCGGACGCAACGGTCTGGCGGACCTATCGAGCATGGGGAATTATGGTAAATGAACCGTTAACGGGGCGCGCAAACCCCTCGTAGGCAATGAGTTTTCGGAGGAATCGATGACGGAAACAGTCCAGCGGCACAAGCGCGGCGGCCTCTATTTCGAGGATTTTGAGGTCGGCAAGTCTTACGAGCATCGGTACACCCGCACCGTGACGCAGATGGACAACATGTTGTTCTCCAACATGACGCTCAATCCGCAACCGCTGCACATCGACCGGCACTTCTGCGAAACGGAGACCGATTGGGGCCAGCCGCTGATGAACTCGCTATTCACGCTCGGGCTGATGATCGGCATTCAAGTTTCCGACATGACGGTCGGCACGACCATCGCCAATCTCGGCATGACCGATGTGAAATTCCCCAATCCACTTTTCGAAGGCGACACCGTGAATTGCACGACGCAAGTCGTGAGCAAACGAGAGTCAAAGTCACGTCCGGGTGCGGGCATCGTGGAATTTCATCACAAGGCTTTTAAGCAAGATGGCACGTTGGTGGCCGAATGCCACCGCCAAGCCTTTATGCGGATGCGGCCAAAATGATGCGCTCACTGCTTTTTGTTCCGGCCGACGGTGGATCCAAGCTTGAGAAGGCGATGGCCAGCGGCGCCGATGCCGTCATTCTTGATCTCGAGGATTCGATCACGCCGGAACGCAAGGAAACCGCGCGTGCGTTGGCGTTGGATTTTCTTAAGCACGCCGGGATGGCCCAGCAGCGTCCGCGCTTGCTGGTGCGCGTAAACGGTCTCGACACCGGCATGATTGATGCCGACCTCGACGCGATCGTTGCGGGCAGGCCGGACGTCATCGTGTTTCCCAAAGCGGAAGGCGCAGCCAGCGTCGTCCACCTCGACGCTAAATTGACCGCACGCGAGGCGATCGCCGGCATACCGGAAGGGCAGATCAAAATCCTCGCGCAAGCCGTAGAATCCGCCGCCGGTTTGTTCGCCGCTGGCACGTTCCGTAACGCGAGCGCGCGGCTCATCGGTCTGACCTGGGGGCCCGAGGACCTGTCGGCGGAATTGGGAGCGGAAGCAAACCGCGACGTTATTGGCGAGCTGACCGAGCCCTATCGCCTCGCGCGCTCGGTGTGTCTCTACGCCGCGGCGGCGGCGAAATTGCCGGCGATCGAGACCGTCTACGTAGATTTTCGCAACTCCGAGGGATTGCGCCGCGACACCGAAACCGCCCGCCGCGATGGCTTCACCGGGCGTTTGGCCATTCACCCGGCCCAAGTGCCGGTCATTAATGAGGTGTTCACGCCGACGTCCGTCCAAATCGAGAAGGCCAAAGCCGTCGTTGCCGCCTTTGCGGCACAGCCCGGTGCGGGCGCCGTCGGCATCGACGGCAAGATGTACGATCGACCGCATCTGGTCAGGGCGCAGGCGCTGCTGGCGCGGCTCGGTGGCTAAACAGGCTTGGTGCGAACGCCTTTTAGCGGCCCTGCTTGTAGACGGCCTTAGGATCAAAGCGCTTGTCGGCGTCACGAAATTCAAGCGTTACCGCGTTGCCACTCCCGAGCGGGACGGCACGGTAGAAACACGAACGCCGGCCGGTGTGGCAGGCGCCAGGGCCTTGCTGATCCACTTTCAGCCAAAGCGCGTCCTGATCGCAATCAACGCGCAATTCAACGACGCGCTGGACATGGCCTGACGTCTCGCCCTTTTTCCAAAGTTTCTTGCGCGAACGGCTGTAGTACCAGGCTTCCCCGCTTGAGATGGTGTTGCGGAGTGCCTCTTCGTTCATATGCGCAACCATCAGCACGTCGCCCGATTTAGCATCGGTCGCGACGGCTGTGATCAGCCCGTCAGCGTCGAATTTAGGGACAAACGCCAATCCTTCTTCGATGTCGGCGTGAGATTTCCCGGCCATAGCGAAACCGTTTGCTGCCGGAATCGAACCGGCAATCCGTTCTGAACCCAACCCGGTGAAACTTACGCAGTGCGCGGGCAAAGCCGCGCATTGCTATTATCGACTACCGCTGCCCGCCGCGCAGCATTGTCATGAAACGGACCTGCTCGGCCGTATCCTCGCGGAAGGCGCCGGTGAATTGCGTCGTCACTGTCAGTGCACCGGGCTTTTCGACCCCGCGCAATGACATGCACATATGCTCAGCCTCGATCATCACAGCGACGCCACGCGGCTTCAAGATCTCTTCGATGGCCGTCGCTATCTGAGACGTCAGATGCTCCTGCGTCTGTAAACGTCGCGCGTAGACATCAACGAGACGCGCAAGTTTCGACAACCCGACGACGCGATCGACCGGCATATAGGCAACGTGCGCCTTGCCGTAAAACGGCATCATGTGGTGTTCGCAATGCGAGTTAAAGGCGATGTCGCGGACCAGCACGAAATCATCGTAGCCGCCGGTTTCGCTGAACGTACGATCAAGGACTTCCACCGGGCATTCGCGATAGCCCTGGTAGATTTCCTCGTAGGCGCCGATCACCCGCTTCGGTGTTTCCAGCAAACCTTCACGGGAAGGATCATCGCCCGCGTAGGCGATCAGCGTGCGCACAGCGGCCTCAGCCTGGTCGCGCGAGGGCCGCGGCTCGATCGGGGCAGGTGCCGCGCGCACATGCTCGGATAAGCCCTGCTTTGGCCACGGCTTCACATTGGTATTCTTCACGTCCATGACGGGTCTCTCCGTTCGACCGGCGCTCGCCCGCGAAGGCAGAGCCGGGAGTGTCACCGGGGTGGCCGCGTCAGTAATACCGGGCGGACGGATTTCGTCCAACCGCAGCCTCTGGACGCTGCATTCCCATTCCGCATGGCTTGCACCATGCCGGCGCCAAGAACCCCTTCTCGCGCCCTTGGGTCAACACCTATATATTCCTTTACCCGGCCGAGGCAATCGGCCGAGAACGCATAATTGGTAAAACTTCAATGCTTAACGAGGTTTACAACGCACGAATCCTGGAACTGGCGGGCAACATCCCCCGGTTGGGACGCCTGCCCGCGCCTGACGCGACAGCCACAGCCCATTCGAAGCTATGCGGTTCCACGGTCACCGTTGACCTCAAAATGAATGGAGGTCAGGTCGCGGATTTCGCCCACGACGTAAAAGCTTGCGCGCTTGGGCAGGCATCCTCGTCGATCATGGCGCGCCATGTCATTGGGGCAAAGCCAACGGAGCTGCGCGAGCTGCGGGAGACAGTGCGCAAAATGCTCAAAGAGAACGGCCCGGCTCCCACGGGCAAATGGGCGGATATCGCCGTGCTTGAGCCGGTGCGTGACTACAAAGCGCGCCACGCGTCGACCCTGCTCACATTTGATGCGGTGGTTTCGGCGATCGACCAGATCGAGGCCAAATCAGATGGCAAGCGCGCGCAGGCGGTCGAATAGCCTATTTCGCTGCCGCGAGGCCGCCTGTCTTTGTTCTCGGCAAATCAGCGCGGTCACCGAGCGGCTTGCCGCAGCCCGCCGTCAACCGCTGCAAATTCTGCGAAGCGCCCGTGTTACCGATACGGATGCCGGTGACCACATGGGCACTCTCAGTCTTTATCAATATCGAGTGGCTGCCGATGGCGCCGAACGCGCCGATGAGCGCGGCGGGCACGCGGCCCGCAGCATAAGTTACAAGCTCATCCGGAGAACTGTGGCGTTCGGAGGAAACAACCTTGAGCGGTGCAGAGTTAGGGCCCACCCGCAATGTAATCGCGCCAAGTGAATCAGGCAGCGAAGTTTGATCGGCATTGTGGCGGCGCTCAATATAACTCACCTCGTAGCCCTCTCCGCCGGCAACGCACGCGACCACCAGATCGAAACTTCCGATTTCTTCGCCTTCGACCGTAAGCGGATGGCGACGAGCAAGCGTAGCGACGCCCGAACGATCGACCAGTGCCCATCGCTGTTCGCTGATTGCAGCCGCACGCAGGCCATCGGTCATGCGCGACGCGGGTTGCACCACCACTGGCGTGGACGACGACGTTGCCACGGTTGGAGCTGCCGGCGGTGTGTCGAATTCTTCGGTTGTGAGCCGCGTGCGCTGGAGCTCATCACGCGTCATCGCATGCATCGGCTCCCAGGGCGGGATGCGCAGCGCCAGATCGAGCAGATCGACGGAGGCACCCATTTCGGCCGTATATTGTGCCAGCCGCCCAATGTCGCGCTGAACCAGCACGAGATCCTCCGCCGAATAACTTGCAGCGGTCGGGTCGTCGCGGCGGTCGCCGAGCCATATCTGATGCACCATTACGCGAGCGTCCGTCGGTACCGTGCGATGGACGCCGCCAAGGAGCACGAAGGCGCACATGGATTCGCAATCAGCACCCGGAGACAGCTCGGCGCGTGGATTGCCTTGCCCGCCCGAAGAAAGATCAACGGTGCGGCCGACCGTGGTCGCAAGTTTGAGTTTCCGAACTTCGCGTCCCAACGCGATGGCACCGAGCACCGAGCCGCCGTCGGAATCGATCGCCATGGTGGCGCCGGCGAGATCGTGGCTTTGTGCGAAAAGAATGAAATGACGCGGCGTGTCAGCCGTAATCGCGCCCGACGCAGAGATATACGTCTTGCAGTTTGCGCCGCACGCTTCGGCGGGGCCTTGCGTGCGCAATTCAAAATGCATCGGCAAGGTGCGGTCCGAGGCGCGCACCGATACCGGCAACATCGAGGCTAACGCCGCCAAAGCCAGCGCAATAGCCAACGAAAAGGAGCGGCTCATTCTTCCCCTGTCTCGCTGCCGAGCCCTTCTTCTTGCGTGGTGAACCACGTCTGGCTGGGCTTGGGCAGCGCCTGAATACCCCCGGCGTGAGACAGTCATAATGCACTTGCGAGATTCGGGTCTAGTGTAAAAAGGTCGCTATCACCGACCGAATGCCAAATATCCAAGCAGTTCCATCGACTTGGAACTTTTCGGACCTTAATATTTCACTGGAACTTGAATTTGCGCATGCCAAAAAGCAGCGACTGGCGCTATTCACCGGCCCGCTGGCCCGGCCTCGCCGGTCGCGGGCTGGTCGCGCTTTATCGCGTTACGCTTTCGCCTCTGCTTGGCCCCCGTTGCCGGCATTTGCCGACCTGCTCGGATTATGCGGACGAAGCGATTGGCCGCTTCGGATTATGGGCCGGTGGCTGGATGGCACTCGCGCGCTTTCTACGTTGTCATCCCTGGGGAACGTCGGGGCTGGATTTCGTACCCGGTGAGCTCCCCGCCGGCGCGCACTGGTTTCTTCCCTGGCGCTACGGCCGCTGGAACGGGACCAATGACTCGCCGCGGCGGTCCTGAGAAAACGCATTACCGATTGCATCGGATAAGCCGGCTGCTATATCCCTCATGAATTACGCTTACCTGCATTCGTAGGCAGCGAGTGAGCAAGGAGACACTGATGGTCGCGCTGACCTTTCCCGACGGCGCACGCCGTGAATACCCCTCAGGCACAACCGGCCTCGACATCGCCAAAGGCATTTCTCCGTCCTTGGCCAAACGCACGGTTGCGATGGCGCTCGACGGCGCCCTTGCCGATCTCGCCGATCCGATCGACCGCGATGCGAAGATCGAATTCATCTCACGGGAAGATCCGCGCGCGCTCGAACTGATCCGGCATGATGCCGCGCACGTCTTGGCAGAAGCTGTGCAGTCGCTGTGGCCCGGCACTCAGGTCACCATCGGCCCGGTCATCGAAAACGGTTTCTACTATGACTTCGCACGCAACCAGCCGTTTACGCTGGAAGACCTGCCGACGATCGAAAAGAAAATGAAGGAGATCATCGCGCGCGACAAGCCGTTCACGAAGGAAGTGTGGTCGCGCGAACAGGCGAAAAAAACCTTCCGGGATATGGGTGAGGCCTTCAAGGTCGACATCATCTACGCCATCCCGGCCGATCAACAAATCAAGATTTATAAGCAGGGCGACTGGTTCGACCTCTGCCGCGGACCGCATATGACGTCGGTCGGCAAGGTCGGCAACGCATTCAAGCTGATGAAAGTGGCCGGCGCCTATTGGCGTGGCGACTCCAAAAACCCGATGCTCACCCGCATCTACGGGACGGCATTTGCGAAGCAGGATGAGCTCGACGCCTATCTCAAGCAAATTGAGGAAGCAGAGAAGCGCGACCACCGCCGCGTCGGGCGTGAGATGGACCTCTTCCATTTCCAGGAGGAGGCGCCCGGTTCGGTGTTCTGGCACGCCAAAGGCTGGACCCTGTTTCAGGCACTAGAGAATTACATCCGCCGCCAGCAAACTGCTGCGGGCTATGTCGAAGTCAATTCGCCGCAGCTCATGGACAAGACGCTGTGGGAGATCACCGGCCACATCCCGACCTATTCGGACATGATCTTCCTGACGCAGAAGCGTGAGGAGGATGAGCGGGTCTATGCGGTCAAGCCGATGAATTGCCCCGGTCATATTCAAATTTTCAAGAACGGGCTGCGCAGCTACCGGGAATTGCCCGTCAAGATCGCGGAATTCGGCAAGGTGCACCGGTTCGAGCCGTCGGGCGCGCTGCATGGCCTCATGCGCGTACGTGCGTTCACGCAAGATGACGCGCACGTCTTCATCAGCGAAGGCCAGATCGCTGATGAATCACTTAAAATGAACGACCTAATCCTCTCAATTTACGAGGATTTCGGGTTTTCGGATGTGCGGATCAAGTTCTCCGACCGTCCGGACAAACGCATAGGTGCCGATGCCGTCTGGGACAAAGCCGAAGCCGCGTTGCTGGCGGCCCTCGAAGCATCGGGGCGGCCCTGGGCCCTCAACAAAGGCGAAGGCGCTTTCTACGGCCCGAAGCTCGAATATGTCTTGCGTGATGCAATCGGCCGCGATTGGCAATGCGGCACCGTCCAGGTCGACCTCAATCTTCCTGGACGCCTCGGCGCCTTCTATATCGACGAGCACTCCAACAAAATCACACCGGTTATGCTCCATCGCGCGATGTTCGGATCACTCGAGCGCTTCACTGGCATCTTGATCGAGCACTATGCCGGCCACTTGCCGCTCTGGTTATCGCCCGTGCAGGCGGTAGTTGCCACCATCACGTCGGATGCCGACGATTTTGCGCATGACGCGATCGCGGCTGCGCGCAAACTCGGCCTGCGAGTCGAGGGTGACCTGCGCAACGAGAAGATCAACTACAAAGTTCGCGAGCACTCTCTCGCCAAGGTCCCTGCCCTCCTCGTCGTCGGCAAGAAGGAGGCAGCAGAACGCACTGTCTCGATCCGACGTCTCGGCGGGGAAGGCCAGCAAGTCATGCCTCTTGATGCGGCGCTCAATGCGCTTGCCGAAGAGGCAGTCCCGCCGGATGTGAAGCGCGCGAAGAACGTGTGAAGTTTACTTGGCTTGGCTCGCGATCTAGGCCGAACTCAGTGCGATGCATGGTTGGGCCTTAACGGCTATTGTCGAATCATCATATATGGTGATGCGCCCTCTGTTCGCCTTAACTCTGCACTTCCCGGCGGCTGCTCGAGCGTGCGCAAAACCGCTCCGACCAATGGCTGATATCGTTGCGCACCAGCACCTTGAAATTGGCCGCATGGCGCTGGCGCCTCTCATCTAACGGCATTGACAACGCGCGATCGATCGCATTGCCGACGCCCTCGGAATCATAGGGGTTGACCAGCAGCGCGGCGGAGCATTCATGCGCGGCACCAGCAAAGCGCGAGAGGATCAGAACCCCTGGATCCTCCGCGTTCTGCGCCGCGACGAATTCCTTCGCCACCAGATTCATGCCATCGCGCAAGGGCGTGACCAGTCCGGCACGCGCGGCTCGGTAGAGGCCGGCAAGCGCTGTGCGGCTGTGTGCCTTGTTGATGTAGCGCACCGGAGTCCATGAGGCTTCACCATACGTGCCGTTGATGCGCCCGACCGCCTCGCCAACAGCACGGCCCATATCCGCATATTCGGGAATACCGGTGCGGCTGCGCGGCGATATCTGAAGGTAAGTGACCTTGCCGCGCCAATCGGGAAAGTTAGAGAGAAAGCGCTCGAAAGCGTTCATGCGCTCCGGGATGCCTTTGCTGTAGTCAAGCCGGTCAACGCCGATGATCATGGCCCGGCCGGAGAGACTCTCCAGCACCCCGCGCACAAAGTCAGTTTCGATGGCACGGCGCGCCAGGCGTGCGAAAGCCTCAGTCTCCACTCCGACCGGAAACGTTCCGATTTGCACCACACGGTTAGCGAAATGAAAGCTGTTGCCGTTAGCCCACGGCAGCCCGCATTCGTTTGCGATGTAGCGGGCGAAATTAGCGGAATCGACCTCGGTTTGAAATCCGACCAGGTCGTAGTGGCAGAGCGCCGGGATCAGTTGATCGTGGTTGGGCAATGCGGTGATGATTTCCGGCGGCGGAAACGGGATGTGTATGAAGAAGCCGATCTTGTTGTTATGGCCGCGATCGCGCAACGCTTTGGCTAGCGGAATTAAATGATAATCGTGCACCCAAATGACGTCGTCGGGCCGCAGCAATGCCTCAAGGTGAGTTGCGAAATATTGATTGACGCGGAAATAACCGCCAAGATCGCGGCGCGTGAATTCCGCAAGATCGAGCCGATAGTGGAGAATCGGCCACAGCACGCGGTTCGCGAAGCCGTTGTAAAATTCCTGATAGTCGTCCTTGCCGAGATCGACGGTGGCGTAGGTCGTATTGTCGTGAATAACAGACTTCGCCGTCCGTGGAAGATCTTCAGATACGCGTCCGCTCCAGCCGAACCACAGGCCGCCGTGTCGCTTGAGCGCCGGCCGAATCGCCACCTCGAGCCCACCGGCCCGCGTGCTGCGATCGGGAACGCCAACCCTGTTTGAGACTACGACGAGCCGCGCCAATACCGGTCTCCCCAGCTTCGCGACAGCTTGATTGCCGTCAACGTCAGTCCTGACATTGAATAAGTCTGCGGAAAATT
>JBATYN010000185.1:0-9632 GCA_049674125.1 Pseudolabrys sp.
ATATTGGGGGTCGACTGCAGCGCTTGCGTTGCTCGAAGATGCCAAACGTCACTCGCCGAAGGGACTTGATCTTCTCGTCAACAAGGACAACTTCCGCGCCATTCGCTTCTATCAGAAGCACGGCTTCGCTTATGTGGGCGAAGACAAGAACCCCGTGTCGGGGATCGCGGTGAATAGGATGGCGTGGCGGCCCTAAGCCATCTCGAATTGCAATTTCGCCAAGCGCGCATAGAGGCCGCCGGAAGACGCAAGCGATGCATGCGTGCCCTCTTCTACGATCCGGCCATGATCGAGCACCAGAATGCGGTCACAGGACTGAACGGTCGCAAGCCTGTGCGCGATCACGATGCTTGTTCGATTGAGCATCAACCGCTTTAGCGCTTGCTGCACCAAGGTCTCGCTTTCGGCGTCGAGCGCCGAAGTCGCTTCATCAAGCAACAACAGCGGGGCTTTGCGTAAAATAGCGCGCGCAATTGCGATACGCTGCCGTTGGCCGCCCGAGAGGGTGACCCCGCGTTCTCCAACCGGCGTCTCAAAGCCCAACGGCAGACGCCGGATGAATTCAGAAGCGTGCGCGGCCTCCGCGGCCTTCTCAATCTCGGCGCTGCTGGCGTCAGGCCTGCCGAACTGAATATTTTCGCGTACGCTTGCGGCAAACACGATGGTGTCTTGCGGGACGAGTGCGACACGGGCGCGCAGGGCCGCCGGATCCGCTTCGGTGAGACGCACACCGTCGAAGCTGATGCTCCCCGACACTGGATCGTAAAAACGCAGGATCAACTGAAAGATGGTACTCTTGCCGGCGCCAGATGGTCCGACCAAAGCGAGCTTTTCCCCCGACGCGACACGAAAAGAAAGACGATCGAGAACGGTAACGTCTGGCCGGCCAGGATAGACAAAGTCCAGGTTGCGGAATTCGACCGCACCGGTCGCCGATTTCGGGAATGCCAGGGGCCGCAACGGCGGCTTGATCTGCGGCTCTACTCCTAAAATCTCGAAGATCCGTTCGGCCGCGCCCGAAGCTTGCGCGATCTCACCCCACACCTGACTGAGTTCGCTCAATCCGCCCGCGGCAAACACAGCGTAGAGGATGAATTGCCCAAGACGTCCTGGCGTGATGCTGCCAGCGAGGACATCCTGTGCGCCAACCCACAACACGACCACAATGCTTGCGAAAACGAGAAAGATCACGATGGCCGTGAGCACTGCGCGCGCTTTGATGGCGTCACATGCGGCAATGTACGCGCCCTCGACCGCACCGCCGAAGCGCGACTGCGCCAGTTTCTCGTTCGTGAAAGCTTGCAGTGTGCGCACCGCGCCGAGTAACTCATTCGCATAACCGGAAGCATCTGCAAGTGTATCCTGCGCTGCGCGTCCGCGGCGGCGCACCGCACGTCCAAATCCCACCAGCGGAAGTACAATCACCGGGATTGCTGCGAGCACGAATAACGACAAACGGGGACTGGTGATGACCATCATTGCCGCGCCGCCGAAGAACAGCACCAGATTGCGCAGCGCAATCGATACCGAAGCTCCAACTGCCGATTTGATCTGGGTCGTGTCGGCAGTGAGCCGCGACACGATCTCTCCCGTGCGCGCTGCATCGAAAAACGCGGGAGACAATCGTGTAAGATGCGCGAAAACATCGGAACGAAGGTCAGCGACAATTCGCTCGCCCAATGTCGTGACGAGGTAGTAGCGCAGCGCACTCGAGACCGCGAGTACGGCGACGACGAATACCATGACCGCGAAATAGCTGTCGATCAGCGCAACTGCTTTGTCAGAAAATCCGAAGTCGATCATGCGTCGCACGGCGACCGGCACGATCAACGTGGTGAAAGCAGCGACGATTAAAGCGGCGAGCGCGGCCAAGGCTCTCCCGCGATAGCGGGCGACATAAGGCAAGAGCCGGCTAAGCGGCTTGAGTTTGACGTTGCGCGACGCACCCGGCGCCGGCGCGCTGCCAATGTCGAGGCCCCTCCCATCGCTCGAAAAGCTCATGCGACGCCTCTGACCCCGCCCCCGATGCAGCAACCTTAATGCCTTGCGGGCTTGGCGGAGGTCAATCGCGGCGACTTGCCGCCCGCTCCAGGGTCCTGTATACGACCGCCAAATCCAGCCCTTAGCGGCGCATCAGCGCCCGGAACCGAACGATGAAACAAGATATCCATCCCGGCTACCACACCATCAAGGTCGTCATGACCGACGGTAGCGAATTCACCACCCGCTCAACTTGGGGCAAGGAAGGCGATGTCCTGCATCTCGACATTGACCCGAAATCGCACCCCGCGTGGACAGGCGGTCAGCAGCAACTCATGGATCGTGGCGGCCGTGTGTCGCGCTTCCAGAAGAAGTTCTCCGGTTTTCTGAAGACCGACGAGAAGAAATAAGCTCCGAAACGATTCCTAACGAAAAACCCCCGCATGAGCGGGGGTTTTGCTTTTCAGCGTGTCGGTCGATCAGACGCTTTCCGCGCCGAAAGCAGCCTTCAACAACCCAAGCTGACGCTCGACCGGGTTGCCGATCACGGGACGCTCCACGGCGCCTTGATGGTATATCGTGGCGTCCAGCCGGCGCACCTTCATATACAGCTTTTGCGATCGTTCGATGAGGTCGCGCAGGGTGTCCGGCACCAATTCAACATTGTTCGGATCGTGAGAGTCAGCCTTTGCGAGCTTAACTTTGCTCTTTTCTTTGCCGGCTTGCGCGAGCGACATCTCGCCTTCCTTCACCGCGCGGTGAAGCAGCAACCACGAGGCAAGCTGCATGAGCCGCGTGGTGAGGCGCATGCTCTCGGTGGCATAAGCCAGCGCCGCGGCACGTTCGAGTTTTTTTGATTGCTGCCTACCGGGGCCATCAAGGTAAGTGGCGGTCTCTTCGACCAGCGTCATACCGTCGCTAAACAAATCGGAAAACACCTGCGAACTGGCGAGCCGCTCCCCGAACGACACAGGTTGCGTTTCGCTCAACGATTTCTCGGACATAACGCAACGCCTCTCCCTGCGGAGCAGATACACGCCCCGTAAACGATTGGGTAAGCATGGCGCGCGCGAGCAGGCCGTGTCCAGACAGCGATATGGTTAATATTGGATATAGTTGCCGAGCGAACTTAAGATGCGCGCCAGCGCATTCAAAGTTGACCCATATTGATACAAAAAAAGGAGCCGCCGTTGCCGGCGGCTCTAAGGTGATAACAGGGAGGCGTCAAACAGAGTGGACAGGAGCCACTCAATGTCCACATGAAGATGGACAATCCCAGTAATGATCGAGAAAGCTTAACGACATCTTAAGGGCAAGCGCGCAATGCCAAATATTTTTTGCAGACTGTCGTTCTGCGCGCAACGAAACGATTTCGTTTCAGCGTTTGAAGAACTGATCAGCGGCCGCGCGCGACGCACGCTTTTTCTTCATGTCGGCTTCGAGCCGATTAATCTCGTCATGCAGCAATTGGACACGCGATGCGAGCTCTTCCACCGACAACAGTGTGAGGTCTTGCCCGATCTCGTGTGAGATCTTCTTTTTCGGTTTGTCGTCTTCGTCAATCGCTGGCATCGCTAGCCTCCCGGGATCAAACTTAGCCACAGCGGCGCCGGTTGTCACACCGATAAGGCACGCCTAAACAAGACATCCCATTCGCAGAAACATAGAGGAATCGATGGCTGCGCTTCCAACCCAAATGACCGCGATCGGCATAAAGGCCGCCGGCGGCCCGGACATGCTTGTGCCTGAACAGCGCACGGTTCCAACCCCGGGAAGCGGCGAGGTGCTCGTGAAGGTCGCGGCCGCCGGTGTCAACCGCCCCGACGTCATGCAACGCATGGGACTTTATCCGCCGCCGGCCGGCGCACCGGATATTCCGGGGCTCGAGATCGCCGGCGAAATCGTCGGGTTAGGCGCCGGTGTCAAACGCTGGAAGATTGGCGATAGCGTCATGGCGTTGGTGGTCGGCGGCGGCTATTCCGAATATTGCCTTGCGCACGAAAGCCACGCATTGCCCGCGTCCGGATTATCAATGGTGGAAGCGGCAGCGACTCCCGAAACCTTCTTTACAGTTTGGCATAATGCGTTTGAGCGCGGCGGACTCAAGACCGGCGAGACTCTTCTGATTCATGGAGGCTCGTCCGGAATCGGCACGACGGCAATTCAGCTTGCCAAAGCATTCGGCGCGCGCGTGATCACCACGGCTGGCTCCGCCGAAAAATGCGAAGCATGCCGCAAGCTCGGCGCCGATATAGCCGTTAATTATAAGACCGAGGATTTCGTTGCCGCCACGAAGACCGCCACCGGCGACAAAGGCGCCGAGGTTATAGTGGACATGGTCGGTGGTGACTACATCGCACGGAATTATGAAGCGGCTGCGGTTGAGGGGCGCATTGTGCAAATCGCATTTCAGGGTAGCCCGAAGGCGACGGTGGATTTCCGCCGAATCATGCTGAAGCGGCTGCACCACACCGGTTCGACCTTGCGCTCGCGTTCTGTCGCCGACAAAGGCGCAATTGCACGCGCAGTCGAAGATAACGTGCTCCCCCTCATCGCGGCTGGTAAGGTCAAGCCGATCATCTATAAGACCTTTGATCTCAAGGCCGCCGCCGCCGCTCACGCGCTTATGGAGACCAGCGCTCATATTGGCAAAATCGTGCTAACACTTTGAGCGGACGTGCATTTCTTCGAAAGCCGCGAAATCGGCGCAATGTCGGACTTAAACTGAACAGGGTGCGATTGTTTACAGATTTTCATCGTCGGCGATGCCGGAGCCGCAGGCTGCAAGGCGCTGCCGCGGCCGGGGGTTTTGTTTTGACAATGACGCGTTGCCTCACGGCCGCCGCGGTTGTGATCGCTGCATCGCTACTGACAGCGCCAACCGCGCGCGCGGTTGAAGCGGTGAATGTGCGGCTCGACGCCGCTGCCATCGATCTGACTGCCGCCACGGAACTGCAAACAACCGAAGGCGATCGCATCCAGGTGTCTACGGCACCTGGTCCGGATGGCATCGTGCGGCGCATCGAGGTGCGTGCGCGCGAAAAAAACAACAATTGGGCGGTGCTGGCGCTCACCAACAACAGCGACGAGCAGATCGACCGCCTCATCGTCGTGCCGCATTACCGAATGGTCGGTTCGGGCCTCTTCTGGCCGGACCTTGGCCTGTCGCGTATCGCGGCTATTACGCCATCGACCGGCGACCGGCCGGTGCGTCAGGAAGGCAGCACGGCTGACATCTTCCGCGTTACGCTCGACCCGGGCACCGTCATCACCTTTGTCGCCGAGCTGCGCACCGACAAGCTTCCGCAGATCTACTTATGGGAACCCGACGCTTACAAAGACAAGGTCAATTCCTTTACCTTGTACTATGGCATCGTGATCGGCATCGCAGGTCTGCTGGCACTGTTCCTCACCATTCTGTTCGTGGTGAAGGGCTCAATCATGTTTCCGGCCGCCGCCGCACTCGGTTGGGCAGTTTTAATTTACATCGGCATTGATTTCGGTTTCTGGGGCAAAGTTTTTGACATGTCGGCTGGCGCCGAGCGTGTATGGCGCGCGTGCGGTGAGGCAATCCTGTCGGCAACATTACTCGTCTTCCTGTTCGCCTACCTCAATCTGTCCCGTTGGCATGTGCGTTACGCGCACATCACTATCGCGTGGCTGGCGGCGCTTGCCGCGCTGATCGCAGTCGCTGTCTTCGACCCCGCCGTTGCCGCCGGTATTGCCCGCATGTCGCTTGCCGGCATTGCCGTACTCGGACTTGCCCTGGTTATCTATCTATCCACGCACGGCTTCGACCGCGCTGTGCTGCTGATCCCGACGTGGCTGCTCTTGGTGGTGTGGACGACGGCCGCAGGACTTGCGGTCACGGGGCTGGTGACTAACGACATTATTGGCCCGGCGCTGCTTGGTGGTCTGGTGTTGATCGTGATGCTGATCGGATTCACGGTGATGCAGCACGCTTTCGCGGGCGGTATCACGCATGGCATTGTTTCAGATGTGGAACGCCGGGCTCTTGCGCTCACCGGCGCCGGCGATTTGATCTGGGACTGGGATGTTTCCGCCGACAAGGTATTCACCAGTCCGGAAACCGAGCACATGCTGGGTTTAAAGCGCGGCACCCTGGAAGGGCCCGCGGCAGCGTGGCTTGAAATCCTGCACGCTCTGGACCGCGACCGCTTCCGGGCTTCACTGGATGGCGTCGTCGAACAGCGGCGCGGCCGGCTAACCCAGGATTTCCGGCTGCGCACCATCGATGGGCACTATCTTTGGTTTGCTCTCAAAGCACGGCCGGTGGTTGGCTCTGACGGCGAAGTTGTACGGGTCGTCGGCACGCTCACAGACGTAACAGATTTCAAGAATGCAGAAGAACGGCTGCTATTCGACGCCGTTCATGACAACCTCACCGGCCTTCCCAATCGCGAATTGTTCATCGACCGAATGGAAGCGGCCTTCGGATTTGCCCGCGCCGACCCGCAAATCCGGCCGTCAATCGTGGTGATCGATCTTGATCGCTTCAAGCAGGTCAACGACTCAGTCGGCATTGCGGTCGGCGATTCGATCTTGCTCACCATCGCGCGGCGGCTGTCCCGTCTGCTTAAACCGCAAGATACGCTGGCACGCCTGTCGGGCGATCAATTCGCTCTGATCGTCTTGTCGGAGCGCGAACCCGCGCGCATTGTCGCGTTCGCCGAAACAATCCGGCGGACGCTGCGTGCGCCGATCGCATTCAACGACCGCGAGATTTTCCTCACGGCCTCAATTGGTCTGGCGCTCGCGGAAAACCAGGCGCACCGCACCGAAGAAGTACTTAAGGATGCCGAGCTTGCAATGTATTACGCTAAGCGCATCGGCGGCGACCGTATCGAGATTTTCAAGCCAGCGATGCGATCGCGCAAGACCGATCGCTTGACCATGGAATCCGAATTGCGTCGAGCGATCGAGCGCGAGGAAATCAAGGTGCTGTACCAACCGATCGTCCGGCTGGAGGATCGCGCTATCGCCGGATTCGAAGCGTTAGCACGATGGGACCATCCTAAGCTCGGCCGTCTATCGCCCGCCGAATTCATTTCGATCGCCGAAGAAATCGGATTGATCGTCGATCTCGGTCTGTTCGTGCTCGATCACACCGCCAAACAGCTGGCCCAGTGGCAGGCAGCGACGCGGGCGCGCGAGCCCGTCTTTGCGAGCGTGAACGTCTCGTCGCGGCAATTACTGCGGCATGACTTGATTCAGGATCTCCGCGGCGTGCTTTCACGGACGGCGCTGGCGCGCGGCAGCCTCAAGCTTGAGATCACCGAATCGTTGGTCATGGAAAATCCGGAACACGCGGCGCAAATGCTGACGCGCATCAAGGAGCTCGGTGCCGGTTTATCGCTCGATGATTTCGGGACTGGCCATTCCTCTCTGGCCTATCTGCAGCGGTTCCCCTTCGACACCATCAAGATCGACCAGTCGTTTGTGCGCACCACGGCGCGCGGCACGCGACCGGTCATTCTGCGGTCGATCATCGCGCTCGCGCATGATCTTGGAATGGAAGTTGTTGCGGAAGGCGCCGAGACGGATTCCGACGCGGTTGAGCTTTACCAGCTCGGTTGCGAGTATGCGCAAGGCTTTGCGTTCGGCGAGCCGATGACCGCTGACGCAGCACGCGATTTGCTGATCGACAAGCCGACAAGGCTGCGCGCGCTCAAGATCGCATCGGAATAAAAGCCGGATAATTTTTAGAATTCCCGAACGCGCGGTCAGGCGTGACCAGCTTGGCTCGAAAGCATGCCCGGGTCTATGCCGATCTTGCGTAGCGCTTTTTCATATTTCACGTCGGTATCGGTGCCAAAGATCAGTTCGGGATCGGCGGCGCAATGCAACCAACCGTTTTGCTGGATTTCCTGTTCAAGCTGGCCAGGTGCCCAGCCGGCATAGCCGAGTGCAAGAATGGCACTCTCCGGACCATTGCCCCGTGCAATGGCCTTAAGGATGTCGAGCGTTGCAGTGAGGCATATGCCTTCATCGATCGGCAGCGTCGAGTTCTCGATGAAGAAATCTGCCGAGTGCAGCACAAATCCTCGACCTGTCTCCACCGGCCCGCCCTTGAGGACTTTTACTTCTTCAGCACGGTTCGGCAATTGAATTCGCTCCGCGGCGGGAATAACCTCAAGCTGCACCAGCAGATCGGGAAATTTAATGTTAGCCGCCGGATGATTGACGATGATCCCCATCGCGCCTTCAGTCGAGTGCGCGCAGACATAAATCACCGCGCGCGAAAAACGCTCATCGTTCATCGCCGGCATCGCAATCAGCATTTGTCCGTCAAGATAACCACGGCCAGGGGCGGGCTCTGCTTTTTTGCGAGACGTCTTCATGGCAAAAGGTTACCCCAACATTCCACCATTGCAAACGAAGCTTGGGGCAGAAAGTTCAATGGTTCACTGTCATATCCAACACGACAATTGTGGCAGTCACCTGCCCGGATTATGGTCAACGGCTGCTCACAATGAATTCAGTGGCGCGGCATACGATTACCGACTAGATCGCCGGTGATGAATGATATTCACAAATCATTGGCTTCTACGCTGGCCGCCTGCGGAATTGCCGTCGTTCTGAACGCCCCCGTGCGGGCAGCCGACGAATCATCATGGAGCCAAGATACCCGGTCGGCGATCAGATTGATCGCCGGCAGCAGCAAGAGTGGCGCAGCAAGCCTACGCGCGGGCATCGAAGTCAAATTGCAGCCGGGATGGAAAACCTATTGGCGCTACCCTGGCGATTCCGGCGTGCCGCCGCACTTCGATTTTTCAGGCTCGGAAAATGTGAAAAACGTCAAAGTGCTTTATCCAACGCCGCATTTGTATTCCGACGAAACGGGTCAATCACTCGGTTACAAGGACAGGGTGATCTTTCCGCTCGAAATTTCACCACTGCAACCGGGCAGGCCCGTGCGGCTCCATCTGAAGACCGAATATGCAGTGTGCGAGAAATTGTGCGTCCCTGCTGAAGGAAGCGCCGAACTCACGCTTGCTCCGGGCGACACCACACAAGATTCCGAATTAAAGGCGGCAGAAGCGCGCGTGCCCAAACTCACCACCGCCGCTCAAATGAAACTAACTGCGCGCCGAGTCCACAACGGGCCGAAGGCGCTGGTTGCAGTCGAACTTGATGCACTTGCGGACCAGCCAGTCGAGTTATTTGTCGAAGGGCCGACGCCGCAATGGGCTCTTCCCATCCCAAAGCCAGCGCGCGCTACGCCGGCAGGCCGCGCCCAATTCAGCTTCGACTTCGATGGCCTGCCGCCTGGCACTGACCCAAATGGGCAGTATGATTTGACCTTTACGGTCGTTACGGGTGAGCGCGCAGTCGAGATCAAAACCCATCTCGACTAATCGCTGCCAAGAGCGTAATTACCCAGCCAAGAAAAGCAGCCATCTGCAACGCGAGAGGATATCCATGCCCATCAAGGTCGGCGATCGTTTGCCCGAAGCCAAATTCCGAGTCATGACCACCGAAGGTCCGGTCTGGAAGACGACCGACGAAGTTTTCAAAGGCCGCAAGGTTGCGCTATTTGCCGTTCCCGGCGCCTTCACCCCAACCTGCAACAACCTCCACATCCCGAGCTTCCTGAATAACGCCGCGGCCATCAAGGCGAAGGGTGTGCA
>JBATYN010000186.1:0-9958 GCA_049674125.1 Pseudolabrys sp.
GTTCATCGATCCTGGTTCCATAAAGGGCGACGGCATGGGTTTGCGGGCGATGGCAATGTTGCTGTCCATTGCCGATACCCCTCAGGCAATTGCCGGCGCCGATTCCGATACAGACGTGATGACGCTGGTGCACAAGCATTGTGTGATGTGCCATGCGGCGAAGCCTGCGCATGAGAGTTTTCAGGAGGCCCCAAAAACGTCATATTGGAAACGACTCCTGAACTGAAGAAGCATGCCGCGAGCATCTATATGCAAACGGTGAAGACTCATGCGATGCCTCTCGGCAATCAAACGGGCATGACCGAAGATGACCGGGCAAGGCTTGGCCAATGGCTAAAAGAACTGCCATGACTGGCGACGTGAAGTCCTGGGGCGTGTTCGCAACCTTTGCCCTTGGTGCAGTCGCCTTGCTGGCCGGACAACTCTCGGGGATTGCGGCGCTAAGCGGATTGTATGGCCTTGATCTGGGCCAAGTGCCTAACGTCAGCCGGGATGGTGGCGCGATTGTTTTGTTTATCTTCGTATCGGCGCCGGTTCAGGTCGGGCTTCTGATCGTCGCTGCCGCCTACAAGGGCGACGCAGCGGCGTACCTTGGGTATAAATGGCCGCGCCTGAGCGAAGTCGTGTTTAGCGTTGCCGCGCTGGTTGCCTTGCTGGTTGTTGGCGACACGGTGAGTTGGCTCGCCGGGCGCGACATTGTGGATCGCTTCCAGAGCGATATCTATCAAGCGGCGAAGAGCGCAAACCTTCTGTTATTGCTACTTGTTGCCATCACAGTGTTTATTCCGATTGCCGAAGAAACCTTGTTCCGTGGTTTTTTGTTTCGCGGATGGCTGCGCGCGCCCAATCATGCATGGCCTGTCATCGCTATCACCGCCGGTCTTTTTGCTGTGATCCATGTTCAATACGATTGGTTTTTGATGTGCCAAGTTTTCGCTTTTGGTGTGTTGTTCGGCTGGGTACGGTGGGCTACCGGCTCCACGATCCTGACCATGTTGCTCCACGGCTTGGTCAATCTGGAGGGCGTGATCGAAACCGTACTGAGCGCTAGCGGTTGAGTGAATATTGCTGAAGGCCAGAAGGGCAAAAAAACCTAAAGCAGCGCTGCGATGCGCGCGATGGCAGGATGATGCCTGATGCCGGCGGGCAAGCGCGGCAAGCCAACAACCTCCACGCCATCGGAAAACCGCTCGATACTGGCAACTGTATCATCGAGTTCCACAGTGTGTCGCGCGCTTTCGCTGACCACGATCGCAGAAAGGGTGAGCTTGCGCTGCGCCAGCACATTGAGCGCGGTGAGGGTATGGCTGATGGTACCGAGATAGCCGCCGACCACGAGTATTACCGGAATATCAAGCGCCGCCATCCAGTCGAGCACGGTGCGCCGCGCATCGAGTGGCACCATGATGCCCCCAATGCCTTCGATAAACAGAGGGCCGGTGGCTGCGGCGATCGCGTTGCGGCTGAACGAAATCAGTTTATCGAAGTCGATTGTTCGGCCTTCGCGCGCCGCCGCAAGATCGGGTGCGAGAGGGGCCCGAAAACGCCAAGGCGCGATGCGATCGACCTCGTCAGCCGTAACCTGGCGGCCGAGGGCCGATAACAGGACGGCCGGATCGCTGGTTTCGACCACCGAAGAATCGTATCCACTCACGACAGGCTTGAGGGCACCCACCGGCTGGTTGGATTCGCGCAAATAGCGGATGAGGCCGGCGGTGACGAAAGTCTTGCCAATATCGGTGCCGGTTGCGGTGACGAAATGAGCAGCCACGGTTTAGGCCAATATCCTATCGCGCACGATGTCCGCCAAGCGCGCGACATCCTCATCGGGATGTCGCGCCGTAAACGTCAGCCGCAGCCGCGCCGTGCCAGCGGGAACAGTCGGTGGGCGGATCGCCACTACAAGATAACCCTCGTCTTCCAATAAACGCGAAGCGACAAGGGCCGTTTGTGCGTCGCCGATCATAACCGGCACAATCGGACTTTGTGCCTCGGGTAACCCGGCGCGCCGGGTGAAAACCTTTGCCTTCTGGACCGGCAGCGCCGCATAGGCAGGCTCTCGCTCGATGAGGTCGAGCGCGGCAATTGCTGCGGCTACACAAGCGGGCGGAAGACCCGTCGAATAAATCAAAGTCCGCGCGCGATTACGCATCAAATCGATGACCGGCCTCGATGCGCAGAGATAGCCGCCGTATGAGCCTATAGCTTTCGACAGCGTCCCCATCTGCAATGGCGCTGGAACATATGAATTGCCGGCAAAGCTCGATCCCCGTCCGCCACCGACGACTCCAATTCCATGCGCGTCGTCCGACATCAACCACGCGTCATATTCGTCCGCGAGCACAAGTAATTCAGCTAGCGGCGCTAGATCGCCGTCCATGGAAAAGACTCCGTCAGTGACGATCAAAGCACAATCGTGCTCGGCGCGATGCAACGCGAGCAACTCTCGTGCATGAGCAATGTCATTGTGGCGGAACGTAAAGACACTACCGCGCGATAATTGGGCTCCGGCGTAGATGCAGGCATGTGATAGTTCGTCGAGCAACACCAAACCGTCAGGGCCTGCCAGGACGGGAATAATTCCGGTGTTGGCGAGATAACCGGACCCAAAGACACAAGCCGCTTCGGTGCGTTTGAATTGAGCGAGGCGAGCCTCTAGTTGGGCGTAGAGCGGATGATTGCCTGTGACCAGCCGAGAGGCACCGGATCCGGCCCCATATTTCTCGATCGCAGCAACGGCCGCTTGTTTGATGACAGGGTGCTGGGTCAGGTTGAGATAATCGTTGCACGAAAAAGACAGAAGTTGCCGCCCCTCGCGGTCTAACCAAATATCGTCCTCGCGCACCGTCTCATTGAGTGCACGGTAAAGATGCCGGCGCTTGAGGTCGTCGATTTTATCCCGCGCGAAACGGTCGAGCGAATGCATCGGATGATCTTGCCAGACAACAAACCAGATGCTTAGCACGAACAGGGTAGGAACGAGTCAAATGGCGGACGAAACCAGTAAAAACAGCGCGACACCGGGGTGGTACGCGGAGGGCCTTGAGCACATCTGGGTGCCTTATGCCCAGATGAAAACGGTATCTCCACCGTTGCCGGTCGTACGCACCCGGGGCAGCCGCATCACCCTGGCTGACGGTCGTGAATTGATCGATGGCATCGCCAGCTGGTGGACAGCCTGCCACGGCTATAACCACCCACACATCAGGCAGGCTGTTGAGGCGCAGCTTGCCTATATGCCGCACGTAATGTTCGGCGGCCTTGTACACGAGCAGGCGCTGACCTTGGCCAAGCGACTGACCGCGTTACTGCCGATCGGCCTCAATCGGGTATTCTTTTCTGAGTCCGGCTCTGTCGCCGTCGAAATAGCCATGAAGATGGCATTGCAGTATTGGATCAACAAAGGCCAGCCGAAAAAAACACAATTTATAGCGTTCAAGCACGGCTATCACGGCGACACCCTCGGTGCGATGTCGGTGACCGATCGCGGTATCGGCATGCATGATATTTTCAAGAGTTCTGTGCCACAGCAAGCCGTCATCGATCTCGGGGCAGACCCTGTGGGCGATCTGGCCGAAGTCGAGGCACACCTCGAGCGCTACGCGACCGAATGTGCCGGCATCATCATTGAGCCGCTCGTGCAAGGCGCCGGCGGGATGAATTTTATAAGTGAAAAATTGCTTCGACTGTTGCGGCAGATTGCTGACGCGCGTGAACAACTTTTGATTTTTGATGAAATTTTTACCGGGTTCGGCCGCACTGGAACGATGTTCGCCTGCCAACAGGCAGGCGTCGCGCCAGACATTATCACGCTGTCAAAGGCAATCACCGGTGGCACGCTACCTTTGGCGGCTACGGTCGCGACGAGCGAAGTGTTTTCTGCATTCTGGTCGGACGACCCGCAAAAGGCACTCATGCACGGGCCGACTTACATGGCCAATGCGCTTGCGTGTGCCGCCGCCAACGCCTCGCTTGACCTCTTTGAACGCGAACCGCGATTGCGGCAAGTCGCTGACATTTCCCTCGCGCTCGAGCGTGGTCTTACATCTTGTCGTGGTTTGCCATGGGTGAAAGATGTGCGCGTAAAAGGGGCGATCGGTGTGGTCGAATTGGACCGTATCGACAATCTCGATGCTTTGCGTGCCGGATTTATAGAGCAGGGCGTATTCATCAGGCCGATTGTTAATGTCATCTACCTCACACCAGCTTTCACTATTTCGGACGACGAACTAAACATTCTGATCGACGTGGTCGTTAAGACCGTGCACGAGCTAAAACAGTAGGAGGATGAATTGGCCTATAGCGGACCGGCGATCGACACGCATCACCACATCTGGCTACGCAAAGATGTCGCGTGGCTCGCCGATCCGCCGATCCCGCGCATGTTCGGAGATTATTTTGGTATACGCCGAGATTATCCGGTCGAAGAATTTATCAATGATGTCAAATTGCAGGGCGTGACAAAATCGGTTCATGTCACCGCAATGTGGGGTCCAAGTCGTGCGCTTGACGAGACGCGCTGGCTGCAATCGGTCGCGGATAAACAGGGCTTTCCTCACGGGATTGTGTGCAATGCCGATCTTACGGGCGTCGATGTCGAATCCGCGCTGAAGGCACAAAAACAGTTTCCAAATCTGCGAGGTGTGCGCCAGATGCTCTATTGGGATAGCGACCCGGTCAGACAAGGCGCGCCGCGTCCGGATATATGTAATTCGCCAGATTTTCGCCGCGGCTTCTCGCTGCTGGAACAATTCGGCCTGCATTTTGAATTGCAGGTTTATGCAGGGCAGGCGACCTCTGCCGTTGAGCTAATCAAAGCCTACCCTCATGTACCGATGATTCTGGTACACGCAGGTATGCTTGCGGCGCGTACGCAAGCTGCAATTGATGAGTGGCGTACGGCGCTGACGATGATGGCGGCGTTTCCAAACCTTCACGTTAAGATTTCCGGACTCGGAATGTACACTGGTGGCCTAACTCTGCAGCAGGGGCGTCAGGTGATCCGGGATGTGATCCAGATATTCGGAGTTAACCGCACGATTTACGGGAGCAACTTCCCGTTGGAAAAATTGCACGCAAGCTATGCAGATTTCTTTGGGATTTATCGTACCGTTTTGTCGGAATACACGGACGCAGAACAGCGCGCCGTATTGCATGACAACGCGGTGAAATTCTATCGGCTGTAACAGTTAGAAGCCTACGGCCGTACCATGCAAATCGTATTCATCCGCGCGATCGATCTTGACGGTCGCAATTTCACCGACGCGTAACGGGCGGCGGCTTGCAACGTAAACGGCGCCGTCGATTTCCGGGGCATCTGCCATTGAACGGCCCTTGGCGACGGATGGCCCCACCTCGTCGATGATCACCTTCTGGCGGCTTCCTGTCTTACGTTTCAACCGACGGGCGGAAATATTCTGTTGTACCTTCATGAAACGGTGCCAACGTTCTTCTTTCACCTCTGCCGCGACGGGAAGAGCGGTGTCGTTAGCCGCCGCACCCTTCACTGGCTCATATTTGAAGCAACCGACGCGATCGAGCGATGCCTCCTCAAGCCATTGTATCAGAAATTCAAATTCTTCGTCGGTCTCGCCAGGAAAGCCGACAATAAACGTCGAACGCAACGTCAGATCAGGGCAGATTTCACGCCAGCGTGCGATCCGCTCCAACGTCTTTTCC
The DNA here is from genome assembly GCA_049674125.1 of Pseudolabrys sp. Lineage (GTDB taxonomy): Bacteria > Pseudomonadota > Alphaproteobacteria > Rhizobiales > Xanthobacteraceae > Pseudolabrys. The sequence goes on from JBATYN010000186.1 coordinate 5,680, forward strand.
TGCGCGGCGGGACGGCGCATGCGTTTCAAGACCTCGGGGGAGGCATGTTGGAACGGGATATCCAGATAGGGCAGGACCTTCCGTTCGGCCATGAGCGGAATGACATCGTCGACGTGCGGGTAGGGATAGACGTAGTGCAGCCGGATCCAGATGCCGAGTTCGCCTAGTGCGCTTGCAAGGTCGATGAACTTCGCGCGCACGTCGCGATCGCGCCATTTGCTCGCCGCGTATTTGATATCGAGGCCATAGGCGGACGTATCCTGCGAGATCACGAGTAATTCTTTCACGCCCGCAGCGACGAGTTTCTCGGCCTCACGCAGTACATCGCCCGCAAGTCGCGACACAAGGTCACCTCGCAAGCGTGGAATAATGCAGAAAGTGCAACGATTGTTGCAGCCTTCGGAAATTTTTAAATACGCGTAGTGCCGCGGGGTTAGCTTGATGCCTTCTGGAGGAACGAGATCAAGAAACGGATCGTGCTTGGGCGGAAGTGCCTTGTGCACCGCGTTTACGACGCTCTCGTATTGCTGGGGACCGGTGATTGCCAATACATCGGGGTAGGCGGAAGAAATGCTCTCGGGCTCCGCACCCATACAGCCGGTGACGATGACCTTGCCGTTTTCTTTCAACGCGCTGCCGATAGCGGCAAGCGATTCTGCTTTGGCGCTGTCGAGAAAACCGCAAGTGTTAACGATAACCAAATCGGAGCCTGTGTGCTGGCGCGCAAGCTCGTAGCCTTCAGCGCGCAGGCGCGTGATAATGCGCTCACTGTCGACAAGCGCTTTCGGGCAACCAAGGGAGACGAAACTCACCTTCGGTGCGGTGCTATTTGTTTTCATATTGGGATCACGCATTCCGCCAAGGAGCTAATGGCGATTGCACCGAATAGCAACCCACACATGCTCCAGGCGGTCTTACCGACGCTGCCAAGCCTCGGCTTCTTGGAAGAATTTCTTTTCCGAGGCCTTTTGATTGCTCGATTCTCGCCAACGATAACGATAGAGAGCATTCTCAACTCGGATACCGAGCTGCTCACGCGGCTCGGGCACGATTAGCCCAAGGGGGCCGAAGTACCCAATTTTAGGGGTACGACGGGTGGGCATGCTCTTGTGCGCCGCTACACACGGCCGACGTGGCTGCGCAGAAGTTCCCACAGCCGGCCAATTTGATCGTTGGCGAAGCAGCACCTGCGGCGCTATCTTGGTCACACGGGGTACATGTCGCATGACGCGGATCTTCTTAGGCATACTGCTTGCCAGCATTTTTATGACTGCCGCCTCGGCCATCGCCGCCGAAGGCAACGCACCACCCTGGCGGTACAACGACCATAGTTCCGATTTGCCGTTTCCACGCGGCAAGCGCGCCGAATCGGTTTGGGCTTCGGGAGCCTGCTGGAGTGAGTGCGGTTCCTATTGTACGTGGGGATTGGCCGGCTGCCTTAAGGAGGATTCGCAAGGCCGCTGCCTAAAACTTACAGATAAATGCGACCGTTATTGTCAGCGCGAATGCAGGACCATGGGCGGCCCATTGTTGCCGATCGAATTTCCTTGGGAATAGTGCGCGCGCTCAGCACCCAGCAATTACGCTTTAGATCGTATTTTTCTGGCCGAGCCGCTTTAGTGGCCAGGAATAACGCCTGACCATTCGGTGTTATTACGTCCATCAAGCATGGAGGCTGCTATGACGCGTATGTTTTTCGTCATGATCGTTGCCCTTGTTGCTTTCAATTTAAGCCCAGCGGCCGCCGACTTCTATTCGGAGCCATGGTGCGCGGTAATCGCGATGGGCGACGGCGACATGCAATGGGACTGCGAGTATCGTACGATCGAGGAATGCCGCCCCAATGTCTTGGCTGGCAATCGCGGCTGGTGCAATCCAAATCCCTACCTTGTCGCCTCGTCTGCGCCGGTGCGTTCCAAGCATTCCCGAAAGCGCCACACGCAACCGCAATAGTGGGACAATCTAGCGAAGAGGCGTACGCCGCTCGTCGTCACCACCGTCCGCGCGACGCTCGCTGCGTCGGGATTCTCGGTAGGCTTTCGCCAGCTTATTGGACAAGCCAATACCCGCATCGAAAAGCGTCTTGGTCGGGTGGTCGCGGCAAAAACCAAACATCCAATCCATCCATTCAGTGGACTTAGAGCCTTGTGTAAAGTCGCCGTCGATAGACACATCGAAAAGATTTCGTGCCGAGAAGAACCCCTGAAGCCACCCCACGACAGCCATGTAGTCCGCGCCACGTTGAGGGTGCAGATAGTCCAACCTGATGACGTTGCGATCGGAATCGATATTTAGCTTTTGCAATTCGAGAATATCGGGGCACTTGACCTGCTGCGGCCCGACAATAACGGGATCGCGCTGTTGTTGCGCATAACCGCCAACCGGCAGGGCGCACAGCCCAGCAAGCGCCACCCAAAAAAGCAGTGTTCGCATAGTCGCCCGTCCACCGGGCGGATGCCCGCAATCTGAGACCCTAAAGGGGTCCAGTCCGCTGGCTGTGATAGCCATCACAAAAAAGCGCTTTTCGTCAATCTGTGGCCTCTCGTTCTGGAACGTGTGCGCTAGATCACAGACTAAGCGGTACGGCCGCGTAGTGTGGGGATAACGGGTCTCCGAACTTATCCTCACATGAGGGTGTCCCCTGGTTCGGCGAATCGTGAAGGGATCGCCGACCATTGCCGTGGTGGCGGTCCCTTTTTTGCGCACTTTAATTTACCCGCGATAGTTACCGGCGCACGCCAACATACTGGGGGTATCGTCTGTGGCGGGCCGAACACAATTTCTGGAATCGCGAGGGGCTATTGCGATTTTATGATTCGGTAGAGCTGGAAACGATCGCCATCCGCGATCAAACGCAGGCGTGAGGGATCGGGATTGGGGGCGTCATCTTCTGTGAAGAGAACGTAGAGGTAGTCAAACTTCGTCCAATTGAGCCAGAATGCTGGCGTGCCCGGCGAGGGGTGTTCGGCAGCGACAATGAGTTGCGCTGTTGAAGGCGGCGTCCCATCGTGGATGTCGGCATAGTCACTATATTCCGGCCGAACATGCACAATTTGCTTGCCCTCAACCGTAAACAGCGTCGTAACGAGCGATGCCCGTTCGATGGTTGCAATACATGCAGCATGGACGAGGCCGAGGTCGCGCACATCTTCGCCGGACGAGGCATTTGCATACGCAACGAAAACTTTCGAACCCGGCATGATACGGCGAACCGAGGAGCGGAACTCACTAGTCGAATCCGACAATTGCGACCAGTTGTAGTCGACCTCAAGCAGCCGGCCAGCGATCAAAATAATAAGGATGATCAGAAATCCACGTCGCACCAGGCGGCGGCGTGCGTCCAAATTGCCACATGCAAAAATCATAAAGGCAAGGCCAAGGGGCACACGTTGATCGGCCATATAAGTGTCGAACATCACGCGTGGCAGTTCAAAGTAGACGGCGCCACCGATAACAAGCAGCACCAATGCCAGCGGATGAAATTGCAACACGCGATGACGGATTGCCCAGACCGCGGCGGCGACCATGATTGCAATCAATGCAAATGCCGCAAAGTCGGAATAGTTGGCGACGATGTACAGCAATCCGTCGAGTTTGCCGCGCTGGTCCCAAGAGGTGGCGGAAACAAGTTTCATCGTCGGGCTGGCGTATAGCAACGGCAGAACAATGAGAAATGGCATGCCACTCAATACGAATTGTATGACTCTGCCGGGCCAGGGGTGAGACCGTTGTTCCCACAGGCGCAAGACTTCGAATGAAAACAGGCCAAGCCCGTAGATACCGAGTGCTGAAAGATGGCAGAAAAAAAGTGCGACAATAAAGAGAGTTGATAGAGCAAATCGAATCGGCCATGCGCGCTCGCGCACAGCAACCCACCCAGCCAAGGCCCATATCGCGACACCAATGCCGAATATGAAATTCATCAGCCCGACGAGGAATATATAATTGTAGAGGAGAGGAATCGCGAACAGCGGGAAAACCGTGACGCGTCCGACCAGCGCCCTGTTGAGGGCAAGCGTGCCCGAAATTATAAGTACGAACGTCGAAACGAGAAATATCTGGCCCGCGAGATAGACATTAACGACGCGGGCGAGCGGCGAAACAATAATGTCCATCGCCAAATTGGGGATCACCTGCCAATTTAATTCATAGAACGTCGCAATTGATCGATTAGCGTTCAAATCTGCAATTACCTGCATACGTGCGAGGTGATTGACGTAATCGGAAAGCGGCGGCAGTGGATGTGTCCAAATGGGAATCGATATCAAGAGGATGAGGG
>JBATYN010000187.1:0-1938 GCA_049674125.1 Pseudolabrys sp.
CCCCCGGCCCGCCCCACGTTTTTATCTGGTGACGCCGCCGGTCGCGGATGCGTCCTCGTTTTCCTCGCAATTGACCGCCGCGCTCAACGCGGGCGATGTTGCCGCAGTTTTGCTGCGCCTTGCTGACGCCGATGAGCGCACGCTGATCAACCGGATCAAAGCGCTCGCCGCGCCGGTGCAAGACAAAGGGGCTGCGATTTTGCTGGATGGCCATGTTGAATTGGTGGCGCGGGGTGGCGCTGATGGCGCTCACCTGACGAGCATCGCCGCCTTCACCGAATCACTCGAGCAACTCAAGCCCGAACGCATCGCAGGAGCCGGCGGCCTGACAACACGCCACGACGCCATGCTCGCCGCCGAACGGGACGCCGACTACGTGATGTTCGGAGAACCGGATACTTTTGGCACGCGGCCAGCCTTCACAGCCATCGAAGACCGTGTCGCTTGGTGGGCTGAACTGTTCGAAATTCCTTGCGTTGGATACGCCGCATCATTCGACGAAATTTCGCCACTGATTGCCGCCGGCGCTGATTTCATCGCGATCGGTGATTTTATATGGCGCGATCCAGGTGCGGCCGGCACGACTATAAGCGAGGCCACCCGCCTGCTAGCGGCGCGGGAGCCGGCGGAATGAAATTTCTATCTCAAAAGATTCTTTGTTTTGGCGTTATCGCCGTAGCGCTCGCCTCGCCGGCAACTGCGCAGGTCACAAGAAACGCACCGCCACCGCCTCCGCCAAACACCGCGACGAACACCGACCAAAGCAACATCGATGTCGCCTACGGCGCGTTTCAGCGCGGGCTTTACATCACCGCATTCAATGAGGCGAGTAAACGCGCGCAGCAAAACGATGCCTCTGCTATGACTTTGCTCGGTGAACTGTACGCGCAGGGACTCGGGGTTGGCCGCGACGATTCTAAAGCCGCGCAATGGTATAAGCTCGCTGCTGCCAAAAACGACCGTGATGCCTTGTTTGCGTTAGCGATGTTCAATTTCCAAGGCCGCGCGGGCACCCGCAATACGGAAGAAGCCGCACGACTGCTTGATGCCGCTGTCAAGCTCGGTCACCCGGTTGCCGCTTACGATCTCGGCCTTCTTTATATTCAAGGACAGCAATTTCCCCAGGATTTCAAGCGGGCCGGCGAGCTGTTTGCGATGGCCGCGGAAGCCGGCAATGGGGAAGCCCAGTACGCGCTCGCGACCATGTACAAAGAAGGACGCGGCACGCCGAAGGACACGAATAAAGCAATGCAGCTTATGCAGCGCGCGTCGATCGCCGGCAATGTCGATGCCATGGTCGAATTTGCGATCGGGCAATTTAACGGTGACGGTGTTAACAAGGACGAGGCCGCGGCCGCTCAGCTATTCCTCAAAGCAGCGCATCTCGGCAACCCGGTCGCACAGAACCGTTTGGCGCGAATCTTAATGGCCGGGCGCGGCATGCCCGCTGACGCGGCAGAAGCCATCAAATGGCACCTCGTCGCTAAAGCCGCCGGCGATAGCGACCCCGACCTCGATGTGTTTGCAGCCAAACAAAAGCCGGCGGTTCGGGATAGCGCCGATGCCGCAGCGAAAAAGTGGCTATCGACAGTAGCGACGCAGCGGCCTTGACGTTGCCTGCCTTCACGGGCAGACCGCACGCGCCATGCAGCACTCAGCCCTGCTCAACGTCATGATCGCGGCCGCGCGTAAGGCCGCGCGCGCACTCAAACGCGACTTTGGAGAGCTCGAAAAATTACAAGTCTCGCTCAAGGGGCCGGCCAATTTCGTGTCGGCGGCCGATCGTCGCGCCGAGGAGACGCTTTACGTCGAACTCACGAAGGCTCGGCCCGGCTATAGCTTTCTAGGCGAAGAAAGTGGCCACCGCGAAGGCGCGGACAAGACCCATACCTGGATTGTCGATCCGCTGGATGGCACCACCAATTTCCTGCATGGCAT
>JBATYN010000188.1:0-1854 GCA_049674125.1 Pseudolabrys sp.
ATCCAGTTCCGTCGCTATGTTGCTCGGTTTCATCGGGCTTGCTCCTGCACCATCGAAAGTAGCGGAGCCGCCGTTGTGGCTTTGCCGACGACCCCGCTGGTGCCAAGCATTCGCGCCCAACACTACGCAATACGAAGTCGATTGCTGTAGAACGGCGGCACCGGCCCGGTCTTGTCATTTCAGGCCAAAGTCTTGTGCAGCGGCACATGTCTCGCAATGGCAGAGAGAAGTCGTGAGCGGCGAAAAAGCGGGCCGCACCGAGTGGTACGTATCTCGGCACGGCCCCTTCCTGCCCTGCTGTAAGCCACAACGCGGGCAGAACCAATTGAAGTCGAATTTTGAATTGAGCGCGGGATCGTCGCTCGACTGGGCTGCTTAAAGTAGAGCCGCTATTTCTGTCTTGTGGTTTGGCGACAAGGATTTGGTCGTGTGCGCCACTACACGGCGCAACTACGCGCTATCAGTGCGGTTATGTAATGTGCAGGCATGACAGACAGACGGCCAAAACGCCGTTCGGAGCCAGAGATCATCCCGCCCGGTGCAGAACCGCGTCCGCCGCAAGTCCCGTTCAGCCTCATCTTGGTGATCTTGATCGCGGGCCTGATGTCGGCGGCGCTTCTGGTGCTGATGATGGGCGCGCTGCTGGTCGCGCTGCCAGCCATCCTGTTGCTGGCCACCGTCGCACTCGTCGTCGGCCTACTGCGGATTTATTTTCAGCGCTAGCGTTCAAGGCGCAGCGGGTTGGCGCATGTCAGCTTTACCCCCAAGAGCCAAGATTTCATCGGCTGCAGAAACTAGTGGCGGCCTACGAGCGTGCCTTGGGTCACAGCCTTTTGCATTTTGGCGGCCACCGCAAGTTGATCGTTGTGGGTCCGCAGCCCATGCATGAGGCCAAGGGTCAGCGCGACCGCGAATGTTGAGCCAACCACAAGCGCCGCCGTTCCGTGCCGGCGCAGGTACTCTGCTCTCGTTGCCTTGGCCTGTTGCTTTAACTTTTCGAATTCGAGGCGATCCAGCGTAACATTCTCGCTCATGGCATTCTCCATCGCATGCATGAGCGAGAAGCTAGCCCCGGGAAGCATCCGGGTAAGTGAAGCAATTCACACCCGCATCACATTGATTGTCGCGCAGCGCGGATCAGCTCCACGATGGCTGGGGACGAAAGGAGTGCGTCCACCGGCTTCTTTCCCGACTAAATCCGGTACAAGGCCCCGTGCCGGTTCAAGTAGCAGACTGCAAGTACGAAGCCGTCGACTTCGCTCCCGGAAAGCAAACGCTATGGTCAGCTATCGCGCGAACGTTCTTTTCTGATCGTGAGACCGAATGCGGCGAAAAAGGTCAAGGAGAAAACAGATGCAATTGCAACTGCCATCGCTCCAACCGTGCTTGCAATGGGTTCACCGACCAAAATGAGCGCGACAGCTCCTGTTACGATTGTCAGCGAAAGGCAAACAATCATAACGACGCCGAAAATAGCGATTAAGTTCTCGCGAGACGTGCCATTGGCGGATATTCCGCCTTTCATTCGATTACCTCGTCAGGGCACCAAAATATGGAATGGCATAACCACCCAGCCAGCCAAACAAGGCTGGCAAATACAACAGCGACAATGGGTATTTTTGGTTCGCCTTCACCAATATTATAGACCACATTTGCCATAGCGAGCAGCACAATCATCCCGGCGATGATTGTCTCTGCTCCATAAAAAATATCTGCTCGCGGCTCCGCCATTTTATTAGCCTCGCGGTAGCGCTTTATTGCCAGCGTAACCCAAAAACACGCGCTTCGGTTCCGAGGTACAAGGGCGACAAATCCGCGCGATGTCCGCTTTGTGCCAATAGCGGACATTGTGCC
>JBATYN010000189.1:0-7014 GCA_049674125.1 Pseudolabrys sp.
ACCTAACGCGGCTCCGCTGCCTGACGATGTCCCCGACGATGCCATATTGCCGCGCCGGCAGGCACCCGCGGCCAATCTGCAACGTGCTTATGAGACGCCGCCGGTTTATCAATCGCCGCCACGCGAATACGGACCGCGTCCGGCCTATCAATCGCCTCCGCGCGCGCCGCCTCCACTGGGGCCCGCCCGTACGCCGCAAATGGCAGGCCCCGTCCCACCCGTGACACTGACGCCGACGGCGACGCTTGCCTGTCCGATCGTCTCCGCGCTCGATCGTTGGGTCAGCGAGAGTGTGCAACCGGCGGCGGCGCGGTGGTTTGGTGCGCCAGTCATCGAGATCAAGCAAATCTCCGCCTATTCCTGCCGCGGAATGGTTGGCTCGGGCGGCTCGGGAGTTTCCGAGCACGCCTTCGGCAATGCAATTGACATCGCTGCGTTCACTTTCGCGGATGGGCGACGGGTTACAGTGCAGGAGGGCTGGCACGGCAGCCCGGAAGAGCAAGGCTTTCTGCACGATGTTCATCTGGCCGCTTGCGACAATTTCACGACGGTGCTGGCACCCGGCTATAACGCCGCGCATTACAATCACATCCATGTTGACTTGATGCGGCGTTCAAGTGGTGATCGCCCCTGCCGGCCCGAGGCGATCTCCGGCGAAGTTGCCGCAGCAGCGGCGCGTTCGCTCTATGCCGGCAAGCAGCGCAGTCCCGCTTATACTGGTTCTGTGTCGAGAGCAGTGTTCCGTAATCGCGACAAGACTCCGACTGCGATCGCTGGAGAGGACGGCGATATCGATTTTGAATTTGGCCATGAACTCGTGACCGGATCCGTGGTGCCTCCAACATCCAGCAACCACATTAGCCCGCGCTAACTGCCGGCCCGTATTATCCGACCGCAGCGTCGATCAGCATCGCACCAAACAGGATCAGGCCCGCATCTCTGTTCGACTTGAACAGCACAAGGCAGTGCGCAGGATCGTCGATGTCGAGCCGCGTCACTTGCCAAGCTAAATGCGCAGCAAAAGCGATCAAGCCAAGTGTAAAGATCAACCGGCCGCCGGCCATCAGTCCCGCGGCTGCAATGAGCACAACCGCACAAGCATAGAAGCTCGCGAGCATCGGAGCAGTACGCTCACCGAACAATAACGCTGTCGATTTGATTCCGATCAGGAGATCGTCTTCGCGGTCCTGGTGGGCGTAGATCGTATCGTAGCCGATAACCCAACAAATCGAGCCGGCGTAAAGTACGAGCGCCGGCAGGTCGAGACGCCCGAATGCGGCTGGCCAACCCATGAGCGCACCCCATGAGAATGCAAGGCCGAGAAAAATCTGCGGCCAATAAGTGATGCGTTTCATAAAAGGATAAACAACCACCACCAACAGCGAGGCGAGACCAGTCACGACTGTGAAACGGTTGAACTGGATGAGGACGAGGAGGCCAACGAGTGCCTGCGCCAGCATGAAAGCGGTAGCCTGCGCGATCGTGACCTGTTTCGACGGAATTGGCCGTGAACGCGTGCGGTCAACGAGTCCATCGAGATTGCGGTCGACCAAATCGTTCCAGGTGCAGCCGGCGCCGCGCATGGCAAAAGCGCCAATGAAAAACAAAACGATGTGCCAGAGGCTCGGAAAGCGGCCCTCGTGCATTCCTGCAAGGCCTACCGACCACCAGCATGGCATGAGCAGAAGCCACGAACCAATCGGCCGGTCGAGACGGGCAAGCCGCAGGTAAGGGCGGCTGAACGGCGGCGCGAGACCGTCGACCCAATTTCCGGTCGCATCGGAGACGCGTCCGGAGCTCTCGCTCATTTTCCGAGGGGGCTGCCGGTCAGAGTGTCGAAGGTCCCGCGGCCGGTTTTAATGTTATTGGAGTCTGGAACAGGACCCGTGAGTGCATCGCTCAGGCTGGGCCCTTGCTGCTGGACCGGTGCGGCAGCCGCCTGGCATACTCGCGTACGCACCTCAGACATTTTGGAAACGCTTTGCTTCAGGTTGACGGCGACCTGCGGAGGGATGCCGCACCATACCGAGTTGTCGCTGGCGTATTTGAGCATCTTCGATTGGGCAGCGACGAACGCACCGAATAATTGGCAGGCTTCTTTTGGCGTGGCTTTGCGGTCATTGGCGGCCTTGATTGCCAGACCTTTTTTTTCTGCATCGTCACGCAGCTTAAAGAACTCTTGGACGCAAGGTGGCACTTGCTCCTGTTGCGGCGCCTGAGCCGGTGGCGGCTGGAATTGTGCCCTTGCCGTCCCGGCGCATAGAGAAATCATGCACGCGGCGATAAATGCCCGGCGCAAGCTCATGGACTAACGTCTCCCTTCACCGGCGCATTATATCAGCCAGGCGGTTCTGGGGTGGCTTATAACAGCTCGATTGCGTCGGGAAGGCGGCAAGGGGAGGTGGGTCAAAAGGCCTCGCGAAGCCGCGCCAGATCCCGTAAATCGGTGCCTGGCGCCACCTGTGCCACGGTTAATCCATGCCGCATTACGACTTTCGCACCCCCCGTCTTTACGTCGACGCGCCGTTGCCCGGTGGTGGCGACGTTTTGTTCGACCGGGACCAGTCAAATTACTTGTTGAATGTGCTCCGGCTAAAAGGCGGCGACAGGGTCCTGCTGTTTAATGGTCGCGACGGCGAGTGGGAAGCCAGTCTTGCATCCGCCGCCAAGCGAGCGGCGGTCGCCGCGGTCAGTACCCGTGCGCGCGCGCAACCCCCAGCCCCCGATCTGCATTTCATGTTTGCTCCGCTCAAGCATGTGCGGCTCGATTACCTTGTTCAAAAGGCTGTGGAGATGGGTGTCTCGCTCCTTCAGCCGGTTATCACGCGGCACACGCAGGTGGCCCGCGTCAATCTCGATCGCATGCGGGCCAACGTCATCGAGGCCGCCCAACAGTGTGGAGTTTTGGCGATTCCGCATGTGGCTGAACCGATGCCATTCAGCCGGATTGCGGAAAACCCTGACCGCCTCTTGATATTTTGCGATGAAGACGCCGACGTGACGGACCCGGTTGCCGCGCTGAGCGGGGTCCGGAATGGCCTGGCTCAACCGCTCGCCGTTTTGATCGGTCCGGAGGGCGGCTTTGCCGAAGAGGAACGGCTGGCGCTGGGCCAGATGAAAAAGGTCGTTCGAATTGCGCTTGGCCCCCGGATTCTCCGCGCGGACACGGCTGCAGTTGCGGCGCTGACATTGGCCCAGTCTGTCCTGGGGGACTGGCGCGGCTCGGGGTTGAGCGGCCGGGCGGCAGCGCGATAGCCCGCCAGTGTTGACGACGGCGTCTCAAAACTTGTGTATCAATCCGGGTGTACCGGGCGAAACCTGTGCTAAACTGGCCAATAGTTCGGGGAGCTGACTTATGACGGCTGGGTCTTATCGTATTCGATATCTCGCGATCGCGGCCCTGATTGCAATCGGCGCAGCCACACCTGCCGCTGCAGCGAGCTGGGTGGAAAAGGGCATTTACCTGATCGGGCCACGCTATGACGGCGTCCTGCCGCCGTGTGAGGCTGCCCTCGATACCATTGCCTTGCGGTTTGCTCAGAAGGAAGGCCGATTCTGGAATTCCGACCTGCAAATCGTAGGCTTTGACCGGGTTCGCGAAATCGCGTTCCGGCCTTGGGCGCCGGAGACTATCCCCCGCCGTTTCTGCACCGCCTTGGCTAATGTTAGCGATGGGCGCCAGCACACCGTCAACTACTCGATCGGCGAAGATGCCGGAATGATCGGGATGACCTGGGGGGTGGAATGGTGCGTGGTCGGGCTCGATCGCAACTGGGCCTATAATCCGGCCTGCAAAATGGCGCGGCCATAGGCACACGGCCGCCCATCGATCCCTATTTATTCTGATTTGTTCTTGAATTGTTCTCGTTATTGCGGTACCTGTAACAGGGAACCGTTGCGCAGGATCAATTTCCGATTTGTTCTCGTGTTCACGTGGGGGCGTCATGAGCCGTCATCGTATTTACCAGTTGGCGCACATTGCCGTCGCTGCCTTCAGCTTCACCTTTATTTTCGCCATCGTTGCACTTGCTCAGGACCGCCGTCAGGGCGAACCGGGCCAATTTGATTTCTATGTTTTGGCGCTCTCCTGGTCCCCGTCCTATTGCGAGGCAGCGCAGGATCGCGCCCCCAACCGAGCACCAGACCAGCAATGTGGCGGTCGCTCTTTTGCGTTTGTGGTGCACGGACTCTGGCCGCAATACGAGCGCGGCTTCCCGTCCTACTGCCAGGTACCGGCTCCGAGGCTTAATCGCGCCATCGTCGGCAGCATGCTTGATCTCATGCCAAACCCACGCCTGATATTCCATGAATGGGATCAGCACGGAACGTGTACTGGCCTTTCGCCGCATGACTACTTCGAAACCGTACGCAAGGCTCGGGCCCTGGTGAAGATTCCGTCAGAGTACCTGGACCTCAATAAACCGATCGCCGTGACGCCTGACGACGTGGCCGAGGCTTTTGCAAGAGCCAATCCGGGGCTTTCGCGCGCGGCGATGGCTGTTTCCTGCGACCGGAAGCGGCTCACTGAAGTGCGGGTATGCCTCAACAAGGATTTTTCATTCCGCGATTGTGCTGAAATTACACGCCGTGCCTGCCGTCAGGATCGCGTCGCGATGCCTGCAATACGTGGCGGATAAGCGCGCGAGATTCCAGGACGCAGCCTGTGGCATAAGCTCGGCTGGTCGGCCGTGACGGGCCCTCGTGCGGAGCTGACAAGTCTGACAGTGAACTACCACCACGAATTCCACGCGGGTAATTTTGCCGATGTTTTCAAGCACGTGGTGCTTTGCCGCGTCCTGCATCATTTGCGCGCGAAGCCCGCAGCATTCCGCGTGATCGACACGCATGCCGGTACTGGCCTTTACGACCTCACCGGCGAGGAAGCGACCCGCGCAGGCGAGTGGCATGCCGGCATCGGGAAGCTTGTAAAGGCACAACTACCCGAAACAATCATGGCGCTGCTTGCCCCTTACCTCGACGTGATTGGCGCGCTCAATGAACGCGGCCGGCTCCGCGTTTATCCCGGCTCCCCGGCACTCGCACGCGCTTGGCTTCGCCCGCAAGACCGCTTGATTGCCTGCGAGCTTGAGCCCGCGACGGCCGCTGCACTCGCCCGCAATTTGCGCGGCGATATTCGTATCAAGACGCTGACAATCGATGGCTGGACAGCGCTAAATGCTTATGTGCCGCCGAAAGAACGTCGCGGGCTGGTGCTGGTCGACCCACCGTTCGAGGCGAACAACGAATTCTTACGCCTCGCCAATGGTATTGCGGCTGCACACCGTAAATGGGCGACCGGGGTATACGCCCTCTGGTATCCCATTAAAGGGCGCGTCGAGGCCGATGCCCTCGCCAAACGCCTTCGTCGCCTTGCCCCCGCCAAGGCCCTCCGGGCCGAAATCATGATAGCGCCTCTTGGCGATCCAACCCGGCTCAACGGTGCTGGAATGATCGTGGTCAACCCGCCTTGGGCCTTGGAAAGCGAACTTAAGGCCCTCCTGCCGGTTCTAGCGGGTGTCCTCGCGCACCAGGGTAAGGGCGGATCTCGCGTCGACTGGCTCGCCGGGGATGGATTGCTTGGCTCTCAATGATCGTTGGGCCTCTTTCCACAGGCCCGCAGTTGGTGTGTAGTTCCACGCTGGCAGTGACGTTCCGCCTCCTGTGGGGGCCGGCGGAGTTGACTGAGGCCTGTTCGGCCGACGCTTTCCCCGATTGTGAATGTCCAGTCGAGCTGTCGTGCGTGGGGCCGGCAGCGGAGCAGTGGGGAGAGGAGTTTTTCCGATGGCGCAGACGGGTGTCGTGAAATTCTTCAATGGCGAACGTGGCTATGGCTTCATTAAACCGGATGACGGTGGACGTGATGTGTTCGTTCACATCACCGCCGTCGAACAAGCAGGACTGAAGGGCTTGAATGAGGGGCAGCGAATAAGCTTCGACGTTGAACCGGACAAAAAGGGCAAAGGTCCAAAAGCGGTCAATCTGGTTGTCACCGGCTAATTGCTGTGCGCGATCATCGGTGCCCGGTAGATCGGAATTCTGATTTGCGACGGCACCCAAGACAAAAGCTCCGGAGTTTTACTCCGGGGCTTTTTTCTGCGGTACGCGCACGCTCAGAAACGATAGTTCAAACCGGCGCGCACAATATTGGTAGTGGACTTTGAATCCGAACCCAGGACCGATCCGCCGCGGCTAAGATCGACATAGAGATACTCGAGCTTTGCAGTCCATGGTCCTGCGATGGCTGCTTCGATGCCGCCGCCGACAGTCCAGCCAACCTTGGTGTCGTTCGCGCTGCCGATTCCGACGATTGACGTCTTGAGGTCGCCGACTGCAAGACCGCCAGTTACGTACGGCATGAATCGATCGAAGGCATAGCCGAGGCGACCGCGCGCGGTACCGAGCCAATCGATGCGCGTTTCGCAACTCGTGACAATGGCCGTGCCGCAAACGGAGCTGCCGCGAATATTGCTCCAGTCGATATCGCCTTCGAGACCTGCCACCACCTGACCCATCTGCCAGTTGTAGCCAATCGTGCCGCCGACGAGGCCGCCGGAGGTGTTGAACGAGCCCGACGCAAACGGATCCAAGAAATTGGAACGGCCCCAGCCGCCGCCGCCGTTGATACCGACGTAGACGCCTGTCCAGTTGTAAGGCGGAGCCGTATACACTGGCGCCTTGGCCGGGATTGCTTGCCGGCGCTGAATGTCTGCGGCCGAAGCCGACGCGACGCCGAGTGCGAGCACGGCCATGCCCGTGAGCAGAAGCTTTTTCATGACGCACCTCACTAAGAAATTTCCGGACGGACACGGACGCGCCGTTCCCCGATCGCGCATTCAACGCCTACCTGTTGCAGTGGTTCCTTCACCCAACACTATGCCGTCTGGCAGCCGCTGAAGTTTCACAAAGAAAAAGCTCCGGACCGAAGTCCTAGGCTTTAGTCATGCTTTTTCGCTCGTCTTAAAAGCGATAGTCGCTCCGGCGCGCACGAGATGTTGGCAGTATGTAGTGAAAATA
>JBATYN010000190.1:0-4784 GCA_049674125.1 Pseudolabrys sp.
CATCTGGAGCGGACATTTCGGTTTCTCGTCGACGAACTTGCCGATCATGCCGCCGTAAAACGCAACAGCTGCCGAAAACCCTGGAATGCGACAGGCCGCCAGAAACGCGGCCGTCCCGCCCATGCAGAAGCCGACAATGCCGAGCGGGCCAGACCCTTTGAGATCGCCCTGGGCGGCCGCGATATCGGCCATCATGTGGTCCCAGTTGAGATTGCCCAGATAGCTGCGTGCGTGAGCGATTTCATCGGGCGTATAGCCGCTCTCGAAATTACGGACGAAACGGTCGAACACGGCCGGTGCAACGGCCACGTAACCAAGCGCGGCGAGCCGGTCGCACACCGCACGAATGTGATGATTGACTCCGAAAATCTCCTGCACCACCACCACGCCGCCTTTGGGCGTGCCGGACGGATCAGCGCGATAGGCGCCAAGCGAATGTTTATCCGTGGTGTTTAAAGTGAACTGCTTACCCAAGGAAACCTCCCGTATTATTTGCGAAATTGAATGAAAAGCCCGGGCGGGCTTTTAGCATGGCGGCATTGGTTCGTCATTCGGGGGTAGTCGGCATCGCGGCTTTTCACCGCTCGTTCCCGCGCAAGCGGGAATCCAGTGGGGTCATTCAATCTGGATCCCCGCTTGCGCGGGGATGAACGGAGCGAGAGGCGATGCTGCACCGGAACGTCACGCAAACGTTTTCGCCAGCAATTCGTAGGAGTGCTTCCGTGCCCCGTGGTCGAACAGCATGGCGGTCACCATCAGTTCGTCGGCCTTGCTGGCCGCGATCAAAGGTTCGAGTCTCGCCAGTACCGTCTTGGGCGAGCCGACCGAAAGCCGCGTCCGGTTCTGCGCGATGCGCGCCCGGTCGACGGGAGTATAGTCGTAGCTCGCCGCATCCTCCGGTGACGCCAAGGGCAGATATTCGCCTTTGGCGCGGCGCACGATGTTGAGATCGACCGTCGCCGCCAACCGTTCCGCTTCCTCGTCGGTGTCTGCGCAGACCACGTGCGTTGCCAGAATCGCGTAAGGCTTATCGTGCGATGGCGAAGGCTTGAAACTGTCGCGGTAGAGCCGCATCGCCTCCGCCGCATCGAACGTCGCGAAATGATGTGCGAAGGAAAAAGCTGCGCCGATTTGGCCGGCGAGCTGTGCGCTGTAATCCGAGGAGCCGAGCAGATAAATCGGCGGCAGCGGCACGTCCGATGGCATAGCGCGCACATTGTGGAATGGATGGCCCGCAGGAAAGCCGCGCGTTTCCAGTAGCATGAGCTCGTTGAAGCGGTCGAGGAAGTCATCCTCGTCACTGATGCCCTGGCGGCGGCGGAGTGCGTAGGACGTCGCCGGATCGGTGCCAGGCGCGCGGCCCAGGCCAAGGTCGATGCGGCCGGGAAAGAGCGCCTCCAGCACCTTGAAGCGCTCGGCCACCATCAACGGTGCATGGTTCGGCAACATCACGCCGCCGGAGCCAACGCGCATGTTTTTGGTGATCGCCGCGATTTGCCCGATCATAATGTCGGGTGCCGAGCTCGCTATCGCCGGCAGATTATGATGCTCCGCCACCCAATAGCGCCTAAAGCCCAAGCCGTCGGCGAGGCGCGCAAGATCGAGCGAATTGCGCAGGGCCTGTGCTGCGGTCGAGCCGGCGGAGACGGGTGACAGGTCGAGAATGGATAAAGGGATCATGAGGTGAGAATTACACTAACATGTGAGTGCCGTCTTTTCGCCCGCATGTTCCTGCGTATGATAGGGAGCCGATAAGGAGTGAATTTGATGGCCTCGGTGACCGAATGGAAGGTGCCACAAGGCGTGCAGCCGCGTGCGGAGGATTATTCCTACGATCTCTCCAGCGCGCTGTCGTCGGTCGTCGGCCTGCATTCGATCGTTCCTTCCGATGCCTTCACTGCCGACACGCTCGGCGTCGAGCGAGCCGGTAACGGCGTGCTGATCGAGGACGGGCTCGTCCTCACCATCGGCTATCTGATCACCGAAGCCGAAACTGTCTGGCTGCACCTCGGCGACGGCCGCGTGGTGCAGGGCCATGCGCTCGGCTTTGATCAGGAAACCGGCTTTGGTTTGGTACAGGCGCTTGGCAAAATCGATTTGCCCGTGCTCCCCATCGGCTCATCGAAGGCCGCTGAAATTGGCGAGCGGGTGGTCGTCGGCGGTGCTGGTGGCCGCACGCGATCGCTCGCCGGCCGAATAGCCGCCAAGCAGGAGTTCGCAGGCTATTGGGAATACGTGCTGGATGAAGCGATCTTCACCTATCCGGCGCACCCCAACTGGGGCGGCACCGCGTTGATCTCAAGTGCGGGCAAATTGATCGGTATCGGCTCGCTACAGCTTGAGCGCGCACGCGAAGGCAAGAGCGAGCACCTCAATATGGTGGTGCCGATCGATTTGCTCAGTCCGGTGCTCGACGACCTGCGCAAGTTTGGGCGCGTCACCCGGCCGATACGGCCCTGGCTCGGGGTCTATTCGACCGAAATTGAAGACAAAATTGTCGTGGTTGGAATCGCGCCGAAAGGTCCGGCGGCGCGCGCTGAAATCAAAACCGGCGACGTTGTTATAGCCGTGAAGGGCGAACGCGTTTCCACGCTTGGCGATTTTTACCGGAACGTGTGGGCGCTGGGACGTGCGGGCGTTGAAATCCCGCTCACGCTCTATCGCGAAGGGGTCACCTTCGACGTGCGGGTGAATTCATCCGACCGGGCGAAATTCCTCAAGGGACCGCGCCTGCATTGAGCGTCGTCTCGCTTGTGCGGCCATCATCGATGGCGGCGTCACAGCTCCTCAATAGCGTCGACGCGGTCGGGATAGAAGGCGAGATGGTCCTTGATTTCCGTCATGGCAGGGAAGGGCTGTTCATAGCTCCACACTGCGTTTTGTGAGCCGCGGCCATCGGCGGCGATGCTGAAGTAACTGGCGTCACCTTTGTAGGGACAATGCGTGCGATGGGTGCTCGACGTGAGCAAGCTCATGTCCGCGTCGGCGCGCGGAATGTAGAGTACAGGCATGTAACTCGCTTCTTGCAGTGTGAGCGCGCGCGTTGTGTCAGCAACCACGCGGCCCGCGAAGGTGACACGCACGCGCTTTTCATTCTTGGCAATGGTGATGGGATGGTCGGGCCCCGGGAGTTTCATCGCGCTCGCCTCGCTGCATTATGGATAACAGTCCGTATATGGCGCCGTCACCTGAGCAGACGTCGCCGTCTAGTTAAGCGCCATTTTCCGGGCTCGCCATGCCAGATTGCGAAAAGTTGAACGATCGTCTCAACAAAACTACAGACACTTCGATCTAGATTGCGCGTAATTAGGCGCAACGGGTCCCGCAGTTTTCATGGCCAATACGCAAATCGAAAAGATGCTTCAGGGGCTTAATATCCTGATCGTCGATGACAACGCCTATATGCGCCGGCTCACGCGCACGATGCTGACGAACCTCGGCGCCAAATCGGTGCTCGAAGCTCCCGATGGCCTGGCTGCGCTGGAGGCGATCCGTACCTGCGACCCCGATGTGATGCTGCTCGATTGGGACATGCCGGTGCTCAACGGCATCGAGGTCCTGCGTATCGTGCGTTCGCCCGGGGTGTTTCCGCGCCCAAACTTGCCGGTCATCATGCTGACCACGCGTGCGCAACGCGCGCAGGTGAACGAGGCGCTGCGCGCCGGGGCCAACGAGTTTCTGCTCAAGCCGACATCGCCTAAGGCTTTGTGCGACCGCTTGTTGTCGATCGTGTACAAGCCGCGGCCGATGGTAAAGCTCGGCACGTACTATGTGCCGCAGCCTCGGCGCCTGTCGGCGCCGCGCGAACTGGCGCCCGCCGAAGCAGACTAAAAACTCGGCCGGCGTGATTGTGATGGCAAGGATTTAACCGGCCTGGCGCCGATGGGTCGCGAGATGATGGCGCGCCCGAGACGATTCGAACGTCCGACCTTTGCCTTCGGAGGGCAACGCTCTATCCAGCTGAGCTACGGGCGCGTGTCAGCCTTCAATAGACGAAACGCCCAAGAGCGGCAACTGCGTGGATCACTTCTAAATTGGCGCGCCGCGCGTATCGGCCGCAGTCCGATGACCGGCCGAGGCGATCAAGATCAAAGGCAGCCGGAAGGTGGCATTGGCTGGAACCTTCTTAGGGAATGGAAGTAAAGAGTGAGCTGCCCGCCTTGTTTAACGTCGGTGCACGAATAGGATTTGCAAAACTCACGAAACATGAGTGGGTGCAAAGGCAATGTGCAACTTCATACGGGTTCGTGCAGCGCTCGCAACGCTGTGCGTGTTGCCGCTGCGAACAGGGGCAACGCAATCGCTGGCGTAAACGACCCTGCGAATTGGTCATTTTCCCAACATTACGCATGTTCAAGGTTTGGTCGCACACAACATGTCGCGCCAGGGGAAAGGTTGGTTCGAGCAGCGTCTTGGACCGGACGTCAAGATTGAGTGGTACGTTTACAACGCTGGCCCGAGCGCGATGGAAGCGATTTTCGCAAAATCGATCGATATCACTTATGTCGGACCGAACCCGGCGATCAACGCTTATGTACGCTCGGGCGGAAAGGAAGTCCGCATCATAGCGGGCTCGGTCAACGGTGGCTCCGCGCTGGTCGTGCACAGGGGCTCTCCGCTTAAAACAGCCGCTGATTTCCGCGGCAAGAAAATCGCGACGCCGCAATTCGGCAACACCCAAGATGTTGCAGCGCGCGCCTGGCTTTCCGCGGGCGGCCTGAGAATTACGCAGGCAGGCGGCGATGTGCAGGTTTTGCCGGCAGCCAACCCCGATCAGTTATTGC
>JBATYN010000191.1:0-8371 GCA_049674125.1 Pseudolabrys sp.
ACCGTCTGTAGAGACGGTTCCAGCTGCACCACTTAGACTCGCGTGGCCAAACGCGCCGCCGATGTTGGCGCCGATGTAGCATCCGGTCCAAGTAGCCGGCGGCGGCGGGGGGGGTACGTAGGCGGGAGCCTTCCTCGGGAGGTCGGCTGCCGATGCTTGACTTGCAGCCAGACCAATTGTCGCCGCAGCAAGCAAAATCAACGAGTGTCGTCGCATTGAAGTCCTCCTCTAACGCTTTGCGCTCAGACCGGCCCAAACCGCGCCCGTCGCCTGCGTCCTTTGTATCGCATTCAGGTTGCGCGACCAATCACGTCTGAAGGAGAATCAGGCAACCGCACAGTTTTTCATCCCTGTGTGGCGCAAATGGCACGAAGATCCCTACCTTGTTACCGCAAGAGCATGGCTCAATCACAGCACGGCGATTTAAGGATTTTTTCCTCGCCGCAATTGGGAAAATGCGCGCTTAACGAAGCGGTTTGCCCATGTCTGATGCAAGGCAGACATTTAAGAAACTGTCGGCTTCAGGGCAGGTCGAACTCGCGACCCAAGACTTGTTGAACCGCTTCGAACGTGTCCAACAAAGCTCGATACTCAACAATTCGATTGTCTTTGAACTGGAGAAAATGTGCCGAAAACACGCGGATGAGCCGACCGGTCGTGCGTTGCGTGAGGCGAATTGAAACAATGACGCCAGCGGATTGACCATCGATGATAATTTTTAAAGGGAGATATTCGACCGCACTAAACACATCGTGCACGGCTTCGAGAGCTTTCATGACCTGTGCTTTGCCGACGCGATGTCCAAGGTAAGGAAAAACTTCAACCGGTGCATTGCTAATGAAATCGACACGATCATCGAACATGTCGGCAACCTGGTCGAGATGGCCCGCCGAAAATGTTCGGTAGATTTCATAAATACGTTCCTTCAAAGACGTCGACATAATTTGCTATTTAATATTCCGCATGACGGACCCAATCGGCTAATGATTCAAAGCGCGCACGTATTATAAGAAATGGCATTTTCCGCAGACCTTGGCCAGAATGATTTGTGGTATATCTGGTTGTGGCGCAGAACGGATACGCGCGTAGGGTCAACAGACTGAATGCCTAAGCGCAAAGCTCTTTCCGAGACGGGCCCCATGAACCTCTTGCTTAAAGAAATCCGTCACAATCCATTACTCTGGTTGTTGGTCTTTGTGCCCGTAGTGTTTGCCGCTCAGAAGCTCAAGCCCGAAGCGCATACGCTGCTTTTTGTACTGTCCGTTCTGGCCATCGTGCCACTGGCCGCGCTGCTGAGTCACACCACTGAATCCGTAGCGGCCAGGACAGGCGATACGGTCGGCGGCCTGCTCAACGCCACGCTTGGAAACCTGACCGAGCTTGTCATCGCGCTGGCAGCGTTGCGCGCCGGGCAATATACCCTGGTGAAGGCATCCATCGCCGGGGCAATCGTCACCAATACGTTGTTCATGTTGGGCGCATCATTTCTGCTCGGCGGGCTCAAGCACCACGTGCAGGAATACAACCGGGTCAGCGCCCGCCTGCAAGCAGGCCTGCTCTTTCTGGCCACGATCGCGCTTTTAATTCCCTCGGCGGTCGTTGAAGCCGATTCCGTGGCCGGGTCGGGGTTCACCGCGAAGCTGAGCGTGAGTCTGTCTGTGCTCCTTATTGCGGCGTACGGTCTGGGCTTGCTGTTTTCTCTCAAGACCCATCGCGAATTATTCGCGGGCGCGGAACACGCGGAGACCGGCGAAGCGCCATGGCCGTTGGGCTTGGCCCTGACCACACTGGCCGGGGTCACGGTACTGGTCGCGCTGGTAAGCGAGGTGTTCGTCGAGTCCGTGCAGCAGGCCGCGGTGGCGTTCGGGATGACCCCCGCATTCGTGGGCTTCGTCGTTGTGGCGCTGGTGGGCGCTGCGGCGGAGATGGCCTCAGCGTTTTCCGCCGCGCGTAAAGATCGGTTAGACTTGAGCGTAGGCATAGCGCTGGGGAGCGCAGCCCAAATCGCGCTCTTCGTCGCCCCGATGCTGGCGCTGCTGAGTTACGTCATCGGGCCGGCGCCGATGAGCCTACAATTCTGGCCGGGCGCAGTGGTCATGATGCTTATCGCCACTATGACTGTGTCCTTGGTGACCAACAGCGGGCGCTCGGCGTGGTTTGTCGGAATGCTCGTACTGTTAGTTTACCTGATTTTTGCAATGACGCTTTATCTGTTGCCACCTCGGGTCCAATAAAAGGGGTGGTCGGACCGAAATGACGGTCCACATGGAGCGATCTGCATGTTGCGCCAAATTCTCGTGGGTGTTGCCGTCAGTTTTTGCAACATTGCCATTCATGCATTTTTGATGGCTGGTGTGATAGCGGCCGCGCGCGCCGCCATTTCGATCAGAGCGTCACATCCAGCGCTTCGATTGATTGCCGTCATGACTGCGACCGTGTCTTTCCTGATGGCCGCGCATTTTGCTGAAGTACTCGTTTGGTCGTTGGTTTACGCAATCGTCGGTGCTGCGCCTGAAGGCAGTGATCTCATTTATTTCGCCTTTGTAAACTACACGACGCTCGGCTACGGCGACGTGACACCGGTGGTGCGCTGGCATTTGCTTGGCCCAATGACGGCGATGAACGGCGTGCTGTTGTTTGGCTGGTCAACTGCGGTAATTTTCGAGGTGCTGCGAAGGACACTGGAGACTATCCGCATCGAAGAAGGACATAGGGAGTGACGTGGAGACTCCGGCTGTGCGCTTGTCGGCGTATCCCAGCTATTTTGTCTGCTTCCAGCCACAACCCAGTGTCCGCTTCTGGCACTTAGCGGATACCCGGGCCGGCGCTCAATGTTCGCTTTGGTCATTAGTTTACGTCGCTTGACGTCACTCAATGACCTCGTCGGCACGGGTGAGCAATTGCGGCGACACGATGAGGCCAAGCGCCTTCGCTGTTCGCATATTCAGCACGAACTCGAATTTTGTTGGTTGCTCGACCGGGAGGTTGGCCGGGCTGACGCCTTGCAGAATCTTGCGTACCTGACCCGCAGCGCGCCGATAGAGTTCGCCAAAACTCGCTCCATAAGCCATGAAGCCGCCAGCCTCCACCATTTCCCTAAGTCCGGAAATCGTCGGTAGTTGGTTGTTAAGTGCCAGGTCTGCAATCTGGCCCCGAAGAGCAGTAAATTCGGCGTCATCGGCGACCACCAGTGCGCTCGGCCGCTGCACCGCGGCCAATAACCTCGCGAGGTCTTGCGGGTTACGTTCGGTCAGGATTTGCAGCTCGATGCCCAAACTCCGCGCCGCTGTCTGGGATTCCTGCACATACTGAGCTGCGGTCGGGCTGGACTCGCGCACCAAGACTGCGATTTTCGTGAGATCGGGAAGCAGCTCTTTGGTCAACTGCAGTCGCTTCGCTATGAGATCGCCGCTAATGCTGGTCATCCCGGTGATATTGCGGCCCGGCTTGGCGAGGCTTGCGACGAGCCCGGTTGCAACCGGGTCTAACGTAGCTACAAACACTACCGGGATTTGGCCTGCAGCGTTTTTGGCCGGCAACACCGACGGCGTTCCAGAGGCAAGAATAAGGTCTACCTTGCGACGTACCAACTCGGCTGCAGCATCGGGTACTTGTGCCGTACTCGAAGGCAAACTGTACTCGATGACGAAATGTTGGTCTTCGACAAGACCCTGTTCGCGCAATCCTCGCCGAAAGCCATCAATGAACGTCGCAGGTGGCGGTCCGACGCGCAGGAAGCCGATGCGTCTGACCTTCTCCATCTGCTGTGCAAGGGCAGTGATCGGCCCGGCAATCAGGGGGTAACCCAGCCAGATGATGAAATCGCGCCGCCGCATACTGCCCCCTGCTATGGACAGAGCATCGTATCGGCAAAATCGCTGTCGGTTGAGATTATTTTGGATGAGGGGGATCGCATTTGAAACGAATGCAATGTGATACAGCTCTCGGGACCGTCACTAGCGCGCCGGCACGGAGCAGATTTATGCCGATCTTCTCAGTTCGAATTTTGACACGCTTTTTGACAGCGACTGCGATCTTTCTTGCAATCATTTTGCCCGCGCGTGCAGCCGACTATCCGAACCGGCCGGTTACGCTCGTCGTGGCATTCCCGCCCGGTGGACCCAGCGATGTGCTCGCTCGTATCGTGGGCAAGAAGATGGAGCAATTGTTGGGTGTGCCGTTCGTGATTGAAAATCGTCCCGGCGCAGGCGGCAACCTCGCGGCTGAAACTGTCGCCCGCGCAGCGCCCGATGGCTATACGGTTTTGATGGGCAACAACAGCATCCTGGCGACTAATGAGAGCTTGTACAAACATCTTAATTTCAGCCCTGCGAGGGACTTCACCCCGATTACACTGATCGGAACACAGGCCAATATTCTTGTGGTCAATCCGGACGTGCCGGCGCATTCGCTGAAAGAACTGATCGCGCTCGCCAGGGCGCAGCCGGGAAAAATAAATTTTGCGTCGTCCGGTTATGGCGCGGCTGCGCATCTCGCCGGCGAACTGTTCAAGTCGGAGGCAAAAATCAACATTGTGCATGTGCCTTACAAGGGTGCTGCGCCGGCGCTGCAGGATGTCATAGCGGGACATGACCAGATGATGTTTGCGACAGCCGCGTCGGTGGTGGGGCATATCGAAGGTGGACGCGTGCGTGCGCTTGCGGTCACAACACTCAAGCGCACCCAGATCCTGCCCGACATTCCGACCATGGATGAGGCAGGGCTTAAAGGTTTTGACGCAAGCACCTGGCATGGACTCGTTGCGCCCGCCGGCACGCCGCCGCAAGTAGTTGCGACGTTGCACGATGCTGCGATCAAAGCGCTGCACGATCCCGGCGTGCAAGCTTCACTCGGTAAGCTCGGGGTCGACCTTGTCGGCGATACGCCGAAGGAATTCCAAGCGTATATTGATAGCGAAATCCCGAAATGGACGGCGATCGTGAAAGCCTCCGGTGCCACATTGGACCAATAGCTGATGACAGTAGAGCGACCGAACGGTGCGTTGGCGCGCAATGTGCGGCGGATCGGCCACCTCAATCTGCCCGGGGCAGGGCAGGTTACCGTCGCGGGCGACTATGCCTATGTCGGCCACATCCCGAACAAGGACAATCTCGGAACGTCAATCGTCGATATTTCGGATCCGAAAAATCCGCGGGTCGTGGCGGCGGTTACGCTCGACGATCCTTCCTCGCACAGTCACAAAGTGCGCGTTGCCGGCGGTCTGATGGTTGTGAACCACGAACGCAATCCGACGCCGGTCGGCAGACGCGCCGAACAATTGCCGGGCGTGCGTCGGGAGTTGCGCGAAGCGCTTGGCCGCGAGCCAAGCCGTGCCGAACTAGCCCAGAAACTCAGCGTCACCGAGACAGATCTTGTCGCCATCGAGACGGCGGAGAAGCAGCCATATCGCAATGGCGGCTTTAGAATTTATGACGTCGGCAATCCTGCTGCGCCAAAGCTCATCCACCATCAATTGACCGGCGGGATCGGCGTGCACCGCTTCGATATGGACGAGCGTTACGCCTATATCTCAACGGAGATGGACGGCTTTATTGGAAATATTCTTGTCATCTATGATCTGCGTAATCCCGGGAATCCTGATGAAATCTCGCGCTGGTGGATGCCCGGACAAAACCTGGCTGCCGGCGAAAAGCCTTCTTGGTCCGGCAAGCGCCACCGCCTGCATCACGCGCTGCGTTTTGGCGACGAAATGTGGGCGAGCTGCTGGCATGGCGGCTTTCGAATCATCGACGTCGCCGATTTGAAAAAACCAAACACGGTTGCATCATACAATTATCATCCGCCTTTTCCGGAGCCGACACACACGGTCGTGCCAGTGCCCGTCAAATTTGGTGGGCGGCGGATAGCGATTGCCATCGACGAAGAAGATCAGGCGCAAGGTGTCAACGAGGAACAAGCGCGACGCGGCCGGCCACATGCGGGCATGTCAATCTTCGATGTCAGCGACTATGCGAATGTGAAAGCACTGTCCTTATTCGAGGTCAGCGAACTCGATTCCCCATTCGCGCGGACGCCAGGGGCGCGTTTTGGCGCGCATCAATTTAACGAGCGCATGGCTGGCACACTGGTATTTGCGGTGTGGTTCAGCGCCGGCCTGCGCGTCGTCGATGTCGCTGATCCAGCGTCACCGCGAGAAGTTGGCTGTTTTATTCCTGAACCTGTGAGCGGCCGGTCGGCCCCGCAGAGCAACGATGTTGTGCTCGATCAGCGCGGGCTTATTTACGTCGTCGATCGGCACGTCGGCTTCGACGTGCTGGAGTTCGACGGCGGCCGCGTGGCCTGACGCAATTATTCGGACACGCGGTAGAACGCGGCCACATCGGCGGTAAAGGCCTTGCGCGACTCCGGATCAAGATAAAGCATGTGGCCGCCGCGGTAGAGCTTGAGCTGCGCTCGCCCGGGCGGATCGAACGCGGGCATGTGATCAAGAATATAACGCGTCATGGCGTAGGGCGTGATCATGTCCGAATAGCCGTGCGCAATCAGCAATCGGAAAGAAGGGCCGTAGGCGAGCAGTACGCGCAGATCGTCTTCGGTGCTTGCCTGCAGGCGGCCTCCCTGCCAATCCCAATGGCTCGTGGCGTCACCGGAAAGCAATGTATAGGTCATTTCGGTTTTGAAACCGAGCTCATTGCGTGCGTAGGAGGTCATGGCGCCGCCATAGGCGCGAGAGACAGCATCGAGAACAGGATCGGGTGCGCGCGACGAGCGCCGCTCCGGGAACGGGTCATCGACGGCGAAAGTCGCATCGTAACGGCTGACAATCTTGCCGTCGGCTGCGCGCAACGTCTTCACGTAGGCGTTTGCTGCGAAACCGCGCGCTTGCGTCACCGCGTCCACTGGCACGCCGGACACCTTGGCAACGCGTTCATAAAACGCGGTGGCCGCTTCGCCCTTGGGACGTGCGCCTGCTAATGTCACCAGATAGTCCGTCATTGCGAATTTCTCGGCAGCGGCGAGAGCGTCGAGGCTGAAGGTGTGCTTGCGTTCAAGTTCAGCTGCTGCCAGCGACGGCAACTGTAGCGCCGCCTGTAGCGCCGACTGGTCGTCTCCAAAAGTAAGCCAGCCTTCCAGGAGTGGCGACAGCATCACAATTCCGGAAGTCGTGATGCCCTGGTCGTTTTGCAGGGCGCGCGCCACCTTGGCAGCGCGGAAGCCGCCATAGCTTTCGCCAAAGAGATATTTTGGCGAACCAGCACGATTAGTTTTGGCAATGTAGAGTGCGATTGCCTTGGTCATCGCGTCCGTGTCGCTGCGCACGCTCCAGAAATTTTTCGCGTCGTCTGATTTTACCGCGCGACTCCATCCGGTGCCGACCGGGTCGATCAATACAAGGTCAGTGAAGGCGAGCCATGTATCTGGATTATCGCGCAAGACTGCACGGGCGGGGTCATGAGCGTCTGGGCCGAAATCGAGGATGCGTGGTCCGACAAGCCCGAGATGCAGGAATGCCGAAGCCGCACCCGGCCCGCCATTGAATACGAAAGTCAGCGGCCGGTTTGGCTGCGCGTCTTTCGCGACATACGATGTGTAGAAGACCGAGGCGCTTTGATCGCCCGATTGGTCGTAAAAAGCGAGCGTGCCCGCGGTCGCTGTATAAGCGAGTTTGCCCGATCGCGCATCGACAGAATGTTCGCTAGTGACATCGGCGGGCAGCAGCCGCAGCACGCCTTTGTTCGGTTCGTGACGCTCGGCCGCGTTGGGCTGCGCGCGCTCCTTGGCAGCATCCTGGGCACGGGCAATGCTGAATGTGCCGGCGAGCACGATCACCAGCGCAACACGCAAAATGGAAGACATATTCATGGCGCGTTAGGGACTCCCGTGATGCGCGCCCCCGAACGCCTGAACCCGGCCAGCCCAGCCGGGCAACGCATCAGCGTCGGCGGAAGTTCGGCCGGCGCTGCTGCGGAGATGGAGATGGAGCGTCGCCCTTATGGCGAAAACTGATACGCCCGCGCTGTAAGTCGTAAGGCGACATTTCTACGATCACGCGGTCACCGACGCCGGTCCGGATGCGGAATTTGCGCATCTTGCCCGCTGTATAGGCGAGCACTTCATGCTCGTTGTCGAGCTTCACCCGGAAATTGCCGTCCGGGAGAACCTCGGTCACCGTACCATCAAACTCCAGCAGTTCTTCTTTCGCCATCCAGTCGTCTCCAGTTGCCTCAGCGTGGGCGGTAGCCGGCATTGCGGCGCGGTTCGCCCGGACGCTGCATAAATGTAACATTTTCGATGCCGTTTGGCTCCCCCGCCTCGGCCTGCTGGCTGTGTGCGGTGTGACCGTTATTGCTAGGGCGGCCTTTGCCGGCGTTGTGAGAGCGGTGGCCATTGGTGCCAGGACGGCCATGAC
>JBATYN010000192.1:0-12138 GCA_049674125.1 Pseudolabrys sp.
GCTATGGTTTTCTCGCTGGTAAGACTTGCGTCCGAATCCAAATTACGTAACGTCGCAAGTCGGGGCTTATAAGGTCTTTTCGCGTCCGACGCTATATTGACCGGGGAACAACGCCAAAAATGCTCGAAATACCGGGGTTTTCCGCACTTGGCCGGGCCGCTTGGACCCGTTCAAAACAGCCGCGGCGGCTGTGATGCAACTCCAGGCCGACGAGCTGACCTGTCGCCGCGGCGGACGGGAGATCTTCCGGGACCTGAGTTTTAACCTGTCCACCGGCGAGGCGATGGTGGTGACCGGGCGCAACGGCGCCGGCAAATCCTCCCTGCTGCGCATGATCGCCGGTCTCGTGCGAATTGCCGGAGGACGATTGGCGCTGCAGGGCGGCCAATCGGATACGCCGCTTGCCGAGCAGGCGCATTATCTCGGTCATCACGATGCGATGAAGCCTGGACTGACGGTTGGCGAAAATCTGCAATTCTGGGCCGACTATTTTGGTGCAGGAACCGGCGTCGCCCCCGCCCTGAAGGCCGTTGACCTTGCGCTCCTCGCCGGTCTGCCGGCTGCTTATTTGTCGGCCGGACAGCGGCGGCGGCTTTCCATTGCGCGCCTCGTCGCCGTGCCAAGGGCCATCTGGCTTCTGGATGAGCCGACATCGACGCTGGATGCGCCGTCACAAAAAAAGCTCGCCGAGCTTATGCGCGGGCATCTCGCCGGTGGCGGCATGATCGTCGCCGCCGCGCACGGGCCAATCGGTCTTGAACGTGCGCGTGAACTCAAATTGGGTCCAGCATGAGCGCTTTCGCTGCGCTTCTCGTTCGCGATATGCGGCTCGCGGTTCGCGTCGGTGGCGGCGCTTTTATGGGCGCGCTGTTTTTCCTGATCGTCGTCACGATGATGCCATTCGCCATCGGTCCGGATCTGGCGCTGCTTGCCCGCATCGGACCTGCAATTCTTTGGCTGGGCGCGTTGCTTGCAAGTTTGCTCGCACTCGACCGCCTGTTTGCGACCGATCACGAGGATGGCTCGCTCGACCTTTTGATGATGGGCCCCTTGCCGCTCGAGCTGTCCGTTGCAACGAAAGCGATCGCACATTGGCTCACGACCGGCTTGCCGCTCGTCGTGATCGCGCCCGTTCTCGGACTGATGCTCAATGTCGAATTGCATGCGATGGGCTGGCTCGCGCTGACACTTCTCGCCGGCACGCCCGCGCTGACGTTTATCGGACTCATTGGCGCTGCATTATCTGTGGCGCTGCGGCGTGGCGGATTGCTGCTTGCAGTGCTGGTGTTGCCGCTCACCGTTCCGGTGCTGATATTCGGCGTCGCCGCGGCGAATGCCGCGATCGCCGGGCCCACGCCGTTCGGCCCACCTTTCACCATTCTTTGTGCGCTAAGCTTGGCAAGCCTGGTGCTTGGCCCGATTGCCGCAGCGGCGGCCCTTCGCCATGGACTGGAATAGAGAGCCGGTATGTTGACGGCCTACGCACTTTCCGCTCATGCCCGCGCAAGCGAGCGGGGTTTGAATTGCGCGCGCTTCGACGGCCGATTAAGAGAGCGCTCATGGCTGTGATCGATCTCGCCAATCCGACGCGCTTCCTGAGCATCGTCAACCGCGTGCTGCCATGGCTTGCGGCAGCGACAATCATTCTTTTCGCGGTCGGCCTGTATCGCGCGATGAATGCGCCCGACGATTACCAGCAAGGTGCCACCGTGAAGATCATGTTCCTGCACGTTCCGGCAGCCTGGCTGGGCATGTTCGGTTGGGGAGTCATGTGCGTCGCCGCGCTCGGCACGTTGGTGTGGCGTCACCCGCTCGCGGATGTTGCCGGCAAGGCGGCAGCACCGGTCGGAGCTGCGTTCACATTTATCTGTCTGGTGACTGGCTCGCTTTGGGGCCGCCCGACCTGGGGCACCTATTGGGTCTGGGACGCGCGGCTGACGTCAATGCTGGTCCTGTTGCTGCTTTATCTTGGCGTGCTCGCGCTTTATTGGACCGCCGAAGAGCCAGGGCGCGGCGCGCGCGCGGCTGCAATCCTGTCGTTGGTCGGCGCGGTGAATTTGCCGATCATCAAATTTTCAGTCGACTGGTGGAACACATTGCACCAACCGGCCTCTGTGTTCCGCATGGGCGGGTCAACCATCGACCCGGCGCTCCTCAGCCCACTGTTGATCATGGCGTTTGCATTCACACTCCTGTTTATGACGCTGCATCTTGCGGCCATGCGCAACGAAATCCTGCGCCGGCGGGTGCGCAGCATGCGTTTGATGCAGGCGCAAGAATTAGCCGAAGCGCACTCATGAATTTGGGGCCGCACGCCGATTTCATCATCGCCGCCTATGCGGTGACCGCTGTCGTGGTCGCCGCATTGGTCGCCTGGGTCGTGCTCGACTATTCGGCGCAGCGGCGCATTCTGGGTGATCTCGACGACCGCGGCATCACACGGCGCGCGCAGCGCAAGGCTGGATCATGAGCACTGCCTCAAATGAAAGCTCTGGCAAAAGGCCGCGCAACATCCTCATTTTGCTGCCACTCATCGCATTTCTTGCCCTGGCAGCGCTGTTTTTTTACCGGCTCGGCACTGGCGATCCGTCGCGGATTCCTTCGGCCCTGATCGGGCGCCCGGTGCCGCCGACCGACCTGCCGCCGCTGCCCGGCCTTGAACGCGACGGCAAAGCGATACCTGGCATCAACAACGCGACATTGCAGGGCGCCGTAACACTGGTGAATGTGTGGGCATCGTGGTGCATACCCTGCCACGACGAAGTGCCTTTCCTCGATCGACTGTCGGAGGACAAGCGCATTCAACTGGTGGGAATCAATTACAAGGATGCGCCGGACAACGCACGGCGCTTCCTTAACCGCTACGGCAATCCTTTTGCCGCGGCCGGGCGTGATGAATCTGGCCGCACATCGATCGACTGGGGCGTCTATGGCGTACCGGAAACATTCCTGGTCGGCCGGGACGGCCGCATCGCCTACAAGCTTGTCGGCCCGATTACCGCAGAAAATCTGACCGCGACGCTCTTACCGGAAATCGAAAAGGCACTGCGCTAGTTCTTTTTCTCAAGGCTGTATTTGTTGAGCAAGGGAACTTGTAGTGCGGCAAATACAAATGTCAGCGGCACGACGCCAAACAATTTAAAACTCACCCAGAAATCTGTCGTTTGGGTTCTCCAGACAATCTCATTCAGGATCGCGAGGGCAAAGAAGAACAGCGCCCACCGCCAGGTCAGTTTGCGCCAGCCTTCTTCGCGAAGATGGAAGACGGAATCAAACACCATCCCGAGCAGCGGCTTATTGAATGCCAGACCGCCAACAAGTGTGCCCCCGAACAGGACGTAAATTATCGTCGGCTTGAGCTTGATGAACAGCTCATCGTGCAACACGAGCGTCAAGCCGCCGAACACCAGCACAATGACCGCGGTGACCAGGGGCATAACCGCAACGTGTTTCGTCAACACATAGGAAACTACCAGTGCGACCAGAATCGCAGCCATAAAAGCGCCGGTCGCAACGTAGATTCCTAACTTTGCGTTTGCGGCAAAGAAAAGCACCAGCGGCCCGATATCGAGCACCAACTTGAGAAATGGATTGAGTTGTTTCTTTTTCGCCATGCGTTTTCTGCACCTATGAATCCAGATTGACGACCGCCCTGGCAAAGTCGCGCGCAGTGAACGGAGCAAGATCGTCCACCGCTTCACCGACGCCAATAAAATGCACGGGCAGGCCAAATTTGGCGGCAATCGCAACCAGTATCCCGCCGCGTGCAGTACCATCGAGCTTGGTCATCACCAAACCGGTCACCCCGGCGATCTTGCCGAAAATCTCAACCTGGCTGAGCGCGTTCTGGCCAATTGTCGCATCGAGCACCAGCAGGACTGCATGCGGCGCAGCCGGCTCAACCTTGCGGATGACGCGCACCATTTTTTCCAACTCGCCCATCAGCTCCGCACGATTTTGCAACCTGCCAGCGGTATCGACGAGCACGATATCGATGCCTTGCGTCTTTGCAGCGGCGATTGCGTCAAATGCAAGCCCGGCTGCGTCGGCACCGGGCTCTCGCGCCATCACACTTGCGCCGGTGCGCTCGCCCCAGATTTTTAATTGATCGATCGCAGCAGCGCGAAATGTATCGCCGGCCACCAGCATCGTGCTCTTTCCTTGTGCCTGGAAGTGGGCGGAAAGCTTGCCGATGGTCGTCGTCTTGCCGGAACCGTTGACGCCGGCGACAAGGATGACAAATGGCCGCGCCGTTATTTCCAGCGGCCTAGCGACCGGCGCGAGGACTTTCTCAATTTCGTCGGCCAGCACGGCCTTGACCCCGTCGGGCGTCAATCCCTTATCGTAGCGGCCTTCACCCAGAACGCCGGCGATGCGAGCAGCAAATTCAGGTCCGAAATCGGCACGAATCAATTCGCTTTCCAAATCGGCAACCGTTTCGGCATCGAGTTTGCGCTTCGACACCAGATCGACGATGGGAGCGCCAAGCGACGACGATGTTCGTTTGAGCCCGCCGCTCAAGCGCTGCCACCAGCTCCCGTCTTGTGTGCTGTCGTTCATGCCGCGCCCGTGATAGCGGTTTCGGCATGACACCGGAAGAGATGCTCGGCCGCCTCCTTTATCGCGATGGGCTGATGCTGGTGGTCGACAAGCCGGCGGGGTTACCGGTGCATCGCGGCCCTAAGGGCGGCGATGCCTTTGAAGACTATTTCGACGCACTGCGGTTCGGTTTGCCGCGCGCACCCGCGCTGGCGCACCGGCTCGACCGCGATACAACGGGCTGCCTTGTGCTGGGCCGTCATCGCAAGGCACTGGCGCTGCTCGGCAAGCTGTTCAAGCAGGGTAAAGTCGGCAAATGCTATTGGGCCGTCGTCGAAGGTGGGCCCGAGGCGGATGAAGGCCGGATCGATATTCCGCTCGCAAAACGCGACGAGGCGCGCGGCTGGTGGATGAAGGCGGACAGCCAAGGGCTTCCGTCATCGAGCACCTGGAAGGTGATGGGCCGCGGACAAGGCCTCGTGTGGCTCGCGCTCGAACCATTGACCGGCCGTACGCATCAACTGCGCGTCCACTGCGCCGAGATGGGATGGCCGATTGTCGGTGACAATATTTATGGCAGCGCGCCGCGGACGGGAGGGCCGGCGTTGCACCTTCATGCACGCGACGTGACTGTGCCGATTTCCAAGAATAAGCCGCCCGTCAAAGTGACTGCGCCGGCCCCCGAATCGATGCGCGAGAAGCTCACCGCGTGCGGCTGGAGCGGTGAGGCTCAGCCTTCCGCTCATTTCCGCGCAAGCGGGAACCCAGCGTAATAAATGCTGCGACTAAGGTGGCTACTGGATCCCCGCTTCCGCGGGGACGAGTGGATGAATTCTGGCAGCTATCAATAAAGCATCGCCTTGATTTTCTCGGGCGCCTCGCGGTCATAAGTCTCGCCGCCCATCTTTCCCTGGCTGAGTTCGGCAACGATGGTGCCGGTTGACGGCAAACTCTTGCGGTCAATTTTGGTAGCCTCATCCCAAAGCTTCGAGCGCACGATCGCCTTCGAGCAATGGAAGAAAATGCTCTCGACATGCACAACAAGCACACAGCGCGGCAACTTTCCATTGACCACAAAGCTCTGCATCAATTCCGGGTCGACCGAGATCGAAGCGCGGCCATTGACGCGCAGGGTCTCGCCGACGCCGGGAATGAGGAATAACAGCGCTATGCGCGGATCGCACACGATATTGCGAAAGCCATCGATGCGGTTGTTGCCGGGACGATCGGGAATTGCGAGCGTCTTGTCATCGAGAATGCGAACGAAACCGGGGGCGTCGCCTTTGGGTGAACAATCGAGACCTTCCGGTCCGGAGGTCGCCACTGTGACAAACGGCGCCGCCTCGATCAGCTTTCGGTAGCCGTCATTGATGTGGTCGATCTCCTTGATGACCGAGGCTCCCAATTTCTCGCCGTAGAGGGACTCGAGCTGCTCGACGGTCGTGATCAGATGTTCGCGGTAGCCCATCGTCTTTTCCCTCCTATGCGGCCAAGAGATACCGGCCGTCATGCGCCGTCATCGTGAGATCGAGAATAGTACCGGGCCGGACCGACGGCGGGAGCCGCACCGGCATGAATTGCTCCGTACGCCCGACTGAGCGCGCCTCCGCGAGGACGCAGCGCCGTACCCCGATTTCACGATCAAGAGAGCGGCGAAACGCCGTGTCGC
The DNA here is from genome assembly GCA_049674125.1 of Pseudolabrys sp. GTDB lineage: Bacteria > Pseudomonadota > Alphaproteobacteria > Rhizobiales > Xanthobacteraceae > Pseudolabrys. The sequence goes on from JBATYN010000192.1 coordinate 6,209, forward strand.
CCTTTTCTCGCAAGCGGTGCGCACGATGTTTGATAATCTCGCGATCAAGCTGCGGCATGCGTGCGGCCGGCGTGCCGGGGCGCGACGAGAACGGGAAGACGTGAAGCTGGCTTAATCCGCATTCGTCGACCAGTTCGAGCGAACGGGCAAACATATCGTCGCTCTCCGTGGGAAAGCCGGCGATGATATCGGCGCCGAAGGCGATATCGGGGCGCAGACGCCGGACCTGTTCACAGAAAGCAATCGCATCATGGCGCGAATGCCGCCGCTTCATGCGCTTGAGGATAATGTCGTCGCCGGCTTGCAAAGACAAATGCAGATGCGGCATCAGACGCGGCTCCGCGGCGAGCGCGTCGAGCAAATCGGCATCGGCTTCCACCGAGTCGATGGACGAGAGCCTCAAGCGTACAAGATCCGGCAGGTCCTTGAGAATTCGCTTCACCAGCGCGCCGAGACGCGGCGCCCCGGGCAAATTCGCGCCGTAGCTTGTGATGTCCACGCCAGTGAGGACGATCTCGCGATAGCCGTTATCAACCACGCGCCGCGCTTGCGCGATGACCTCATCCATCGGCAGCGAGCGTGAATTGCCACGGCCAAACGGAATAATGCAGAAAGTACAGCGGTGGTCGCAGCCATTCTGGATTTGCAGGAAGGCGCGTGTGTGACCTTCAATGCGGTCGATCACGTGCGGCCGCATCGCCTTCGCGACCATAATGTCGGATACGGCGACCTTGTCGTGCTTCGCCCACACTTCGGCGTCGAATTTTTCCTCATTGCCGATGACGCGATCGACTTCCGGCATCGCAGCGAAGGTCATTGCTTCTGTCTGCGCCGCGCAGCCGGTAACGACAATCTGTGTGTCGCCTCGCTCGCGCCTGATGCGGCGGATGGTCTGCTTTGCCTGGCGAACCGCCTCCGCCGTCACCGCACATGTGTTCACAATGACCGTCTCGTCGAGGCCGGCAGCAACCGCCTCGCGCCGGATCACTTCCGACTCGTAAATATTCAGACGGCAGCCGAATGTGACGACGTCGACGCTCATGGCGCGTCCGCCTTGGCAAAGAGCGCGGGGTCGAAACGGCCTTTGAACTCGAATTCCACCGGGCCTGTCATGAGCACGTGATCGTCCTTTTCACGCCACTCGATGGTAAGCTCGCCGCCCGGCAGGGTCACCCTCACCTTGCGATCGGTGCGCCGGAGCCGTGCTGCGGCAACGGCAGCCGCACATGCAGCCGAACCACATGCTTTGGTCAATCCGGCGCCACGTTCCCACGTGCGGATAACGATGTGGTCGCGCGCGGTGATACGCGCGAGCGTAATGTTGGCACGCTCCGGAAATATCGGATGATTTTCCAGCAACGGGCCAAGGCGCGCGAGATCATGTGCGTTCACATCGTCGACCCAGAAGATCGCGTGAGGATTTCCCATGCTCACAACGGACGGCGAATGAAGTACCGGTTTGTCAATCGGCCCGATCTGCAATTCGATCGCGCGCGCATCGCGGAATTCCTCCGCCAGCGGAATTTCGTTCCACTTGAATCGCGGCGGTCCCATGTCCACGGTGAACAGTCCGTCGGCGCTTTTCCAGCAATTGAGCAGGCCGGCGGTGGTCTCGAAGCTGAGCGTGTCCTTTCCGGTTTCCTTTGCCACCAGATCGGCCACGCAGCGCATACCATTGCCGCAAGCGCCGGCCTCCGAGCCGTCGTTATTATAAATGCGAATGAATGCGTCCGTACCCGGCGTGCGCGGAGAATAAAGCGCCATGAGCTGGTCGTAGGGCACGGCATCCGGCCGCGCTGCCGCGCGCGCTTCTTCCGCCGCGATCTTGCCCCCGCTCGAACGAAGGTCGACCACGACAATCTCGTTGCCGACGCCGTTCATCTTCACGAAGGACTGATTGGCGAGAGCGCCCATATTTTGCTTTGCCCGGGTTCCGCCCGGTTTATATGGCGAATAAACGCGGATTGACCAGAGGGCATGCTAGAATGCGTTGTTATGCTGGCGAATCGCCGGACCGCCGCAACCGACGGAGAACCGTGATGTCGCCTCTACAGGTCGCCGCGACCGTGATCGCTTTGGCATTTGCTATGGCGATGGACATGGCTGCCGCGCAAAGTCCTGCGCCTAAACCAAGCGTCAACGAGACCATGCCGCCGGCGATCGCCGGCCCGGCTTCACCCTCACCCCTGCAGCCAGGCGATGCATTTGGCGAGCAGGTGACCCTGCCGGAGCGGACAATCGCTTACATCACGGGTCACAGCAATTGGGACACTGCTTTTGATACTTTGGTCGACGCATTCAAATCGTTGTACGAATATCTCGACAAGCAGGACGTCAAACCGACGGGTTCAGCGCTCACGATCTATACCCAGACTGACGACACCGGATTTTCGTTCAAGGCCGCATTGCCGATCGCGCAGGCACCGAAAGATCCCCCGAAGGGCGACATCGGAGTCGGTCCGGCACCATCCGGTCGGGCGCTAAAATTCGTTCATCGCGGCTCATACGACGCCATGGATTCGACTTACGAAGCGATCACCAATTTTCTCGACGACAAACAGCTCGAAGCCAAAGACCTTTTCATCGAGGAATACGCCACCGACCCGGTGAAAACGGCTCCCGACAAATTGGTGGTCAACGTCTTTGTACCGGTGAAATGATGTCGTTAGCGCGCGTTCTGTTCGCTGCTGTCGCAATTGCAATCGCATCGGTGCCCGCGCGCGCCGACGACAAGCTCGTAACAGTAACCGGTGAAGCTACAATTGCAGTCGCGCCGGACGCCGCTGTCATTCGCATTGGCGTCACCAGCCAGGACAAAACTGCGCGCGAAGCAAGCGAAGCAAACGCAAAACAAATGACGACTGTGCTTGCCGCCATTAAAGACAACGGCATCGCCGATCGCGACATCCAGACTTCGCGGTTGTCATTGCAACCGCAATACGATCCGAACAAAGCCGGCACCGCCCGTCTGACCGGCTTCCAGGCCAACAATCAGGTTACGGTGAGGATTCGCGATATCGACAAATTGCCGGCGCTTCTCGATCGCGCCATCGCAGCCGGAGCGAATGAAATGTCCGGGATCGAATTCGTGGTATCTGAACAATCGAAGCTGCTCGACCAGGCCCGCAACGATGCCGTAGCCGATGCCCGCCGCAAAGCCGAGCTCTACGCGAGGGCGGCCGGCGCCAAGCTTGGTCATGTCGTCGCGATTACGGAAGAAGGCTCGGTTGCGCCGCCGCGGCCAATGCAAGCCCTGCGCGCCAGCGCGGCTCCGATTGCCCCTGGCGAGCAGACTTTAAGAGCGATGGTCACCGTTAGCTATGAATTGACGCCCTGATCGACGACCCGGTCGGAATCTACTTCGAGCATACATATCCGCAGGTTGCTTTATCCGTGGTGGTTGCTGTTGTTTCCTGCCAATTGCCGATCCACGAACCATGCCACCACGCCGGCGGCTGAGCGCCACATTTCTTTGCGGAAGAATAAGGTCGGAGGCGGCATGAGGCCATCCTGGATACGCGAGCAGAAGCCCTGCGACACGCTGATGGAGATGGCGTAGCTGTCGGTGTTAGAAAGATACGGCGTGGTTCTAATAAGAATTCCGCCGCGCGCCCCACAAACCTTAGTTCCTTGAGCGAGCGTGAGACCTCCGGTGCAGCCGCTTCGGGCAAAGCCCTCGGCAAATCCTCGTGCTTTGCGTCGTGCCGTGTCTTCGGCGTTGTTACATGACGTCCACACAGCACGGCCCACGAAATTTCCCGTGTCTGGCCCGTCGACGCAAATTCCAATTGGCCGTAGATCGCTGCTGTCGGAAGCCGCCACAGTCGACATGGCGACCAATGCGCCCAATGCGCCCAATGTCGCGAGACCGGCGCAAACAGTCCTGCACACCATAGCTGTCCCCCCTCGTTATAAACGATCGAATGCGTCTATGCTCTCATAGGTTGTATTCCTATGCTATATATATTTACAGATCGGCCGGTCCGCGCAGGCGCCTGGCTGCAAGCCCGTTCGCTTGACCCTTGCGCGAGCGCGCAGTAAGTACCGGCCGTTCTCGCTAGAGACGTGGAATTCCAACTTCGCCGCCCGGTCCAATACGAGACCGGAGGCCATCGCCCGACAGCGCAATGCGCCCTCGGGCGCAAAGGTGTTTGCAGACTGATGTTCGACAACCTGTCGGAAAAACTTGGCGGCATTCTCGACCGCCTCACACGCCGCGGCGCTCTCAGTGAGGCCGATGTCGATGCTGCGCTTCGCGAGGTTCGCCGCGCGCTGCTCGAAGCCGACGTTGCACTCGACGTCGCGCGCGCCTTCACCGACGGCGTGAAGAAGCAGGCCGTCGGCGTGGAGGTGATGAAGTCGGTGACGCCTGGCCAGATGGTCGTGAAGATTGTGCACGACCAGCTCGTTGCCACGCTCGGCGCCGACAGCCAGCCGATTGATCTGAATGCCGCGCCTCCGGTCGCCATTATGATGGTGGGCCTGCAAGGCTCCGGCAAAACCACCACCACCGCCAAACTTGCGAAGCGCTTGACCGATCGGCAGCGCCGCAAAGTGCTGATGGCTTCGCTTGACGTGCGCCGTCCGGCGGCGATGGAACAGCTCGCCGTGCTTGGACGTGACACGCAAATCGACACGCTGCCGGTAGTCGAGGGACAAACCCCGCCACAGATCGCCCGCCGCGCCATCGAAGCCGGCAAGCTTGGCGGCTACGACGTCGTGATCCTCGACACCGCCGGCCGCACCACGCTCGACGAAGCGATGATGAGCGAGGCCGCCGAGATTAAACGCGTGGTCAATCCGCACGAGGTGCTGCTGGTTGCCGACTCGCTGACCGGCCAGGATGCGGTCAATCTCGCGCGCTCATTCGACGAACGCGTGGGTCTTTCCGGCATTGTTCTCACCCGCGTCGATGGCGATGGCCGCGGCGGCGCCGCGCTTTCCATGCGTGCGGTCACTGGCAAGCCGATCAAGCTGATCGGCACCGGCGAAAAGCTCAATGCGATCGAGGAGTTCGACGCTGCCCGTATCGCCAGCCGCATCCTCGGCATGGGCGACATCGTCGCACTGGTGGAAAAGGCTGCCGCCAATATCGACGCCGAGAAGGCGATGCGCACCGCCGAGAAAATGCGCAAGGGCGCATTCGACCTGGGCGACTTGCGCGAGCAGCTCACACAAATGCAGGCCATGGGTGGTCTTGGCAGCCTGATGGGGATGCTGCCCGGCGTCGGCAAGATGAAGAACCAGCTTGCCGCCGCTAACCTCGACGAAAATGTCATCAAGCGGCAGATCGCCATTATCGACTCGATGACGGCTCGGGAGCGGCGTAGCCCCGACATCCTCAAGGCGAGCCGCAAGAAGCGTATTGCTTCGGGCTCGGGCACGACACCCGAGCACATCAACAAGCTTTTGAAAATGCATCGTGGCATGGCGGACATGATGAAAATGATGGGAAGCGCCAAGCGCGGCCCCCTCGCGGGCCTGGCGCAGGCCATGGGTTTCGGTGGCGGCATGCCCTCGCCGGAGCAAATGGCAGAAATGGCGAAGCAGATGCCCGGCGGACAATTGCCAGCGGGCATGCCCGGTCTTCCGCCGACCATGCCGACGTTGCCGCCAAATATGCCCGGACTGCCGGGCCTCGGCGGAAAATTTCCTGGATTGCCGGGCGGTTTACCGCCCGGACTCGGAAAGAAGAAGAAGTGATCAACGATCAATAGAGTGAGAAAGGACTAAAAGAATGTCTCTCGTTATCCGTCTTGCCCGCGCGGGCACCAAGAAGCGGCCGGTCTATCATATCGTCGTTGCCGACAGTCGCGCGCCGCGCGATGGCCGCTTCATCGAGCGGCTCGGCTATTTCAATCCGTTGCTGCCCAAGGAAAAGGCCGAGCGGCTCAAGCTCGACCTCGACAAGGTGCAGGCCTGGATGAAGA
>JBATYN010000193.1:0-5159 GCA_049674125.1 Pseudolabrys sp.
CTTTTGCAACGCGCGGGCTTCGCGCTGCCGGTCGTCGACAGCGAGCGACTGGTCGCGCGCTACGATTCGGCGTTAGCCTTGATGCGCGATTTGCGCCGGATGGGCGCGACGAACGTATTGAGTGAGCGCCAGCACACACCGCTCAAGCGCGCAACGCTCGAACGCCTGGAGGCGATATACTCCGAACGTTTTGCCGACCCGGATGGCCGCATCCGCGCTAGCTTCGAAATCATATGGCTATCCGGCTGGGCGCCGCACGACAGCCAGCAAAAGCCACTTAAACCCGGTTCCGCTACGCGACGGCTCGCCGACGCACTTGGCACCGAGGAAATGCCCACGGGAGAAAAGCCCGAACCACAGAAATGGTGATTTTAGAGCAAGGCCATCAGGTGCGAGACGAGCGGGACGTCCGCCGGCGGCATTTCATAGTCGCGTAACTTGTTCGGCTTTACCCAGGCGAGTTGCTGGCCCTCTGTAGCAGTGACCGTTCCTTCCCAACGACGGCAGATGTAAAGCGGCATCAGAAGGTGAAATTCGGGATAGCTGTGGCTCGCGAAAGTGAGCGGCGCTAGACAGGCCTCGCTAATAATAATCGCCAACTCTTCTCTCAGTTCACGTATCAGCGTTTCCTCTGGCCGTTCGCCATTTTCTATCTTGCCGCCCGGAAACTCCCACAGGCCGGCCATCGATTTGCCTGCTGGACGCTGCGCGATGAGCACGCGGCCATCGGCGTCAAGGAGGGCGCAGGCGGCGACGAGAACGATTTTGGCGGCCACAGGCCTTCAGCCCTCGGTGATACTTATGATCGGTAGTCGCCGTTGATAGCGACATATTCTTTGGTCAAATCGCAAGTCAGCACGCGGTCGCGGCCTTTGCCCAGCCCGAGCGCTACTTTCAAGCTGATCTCCGGTTTTTTCATTGCCGCGCTGACGGTTGCCTCGTCGTAACCGGGATCGCGCGCGCCTTTGTGTGCGACACGAATTCCTCCGAACCAGATCGAAAGCTTATCCCGGTCGGCAGGCTCGCCGGCCTTGCCGACAGCCATCACGACACGTCCCCAATTTGCATCTTCGCCAGCAATTGCGGTCTTCACCAGAGGTGAATTGGCAATCGACATAGCGACTCGGCGTGCGGACGCTTTCGATACGGCACCTTCCACGACGATTTCGATCAGCTTGCGCGCTCCTTCGCCGTCGCGCGCAATCTGTTCGGAGAGATTTGCCAAAACGCCATGTAGCGCCTTCTTGAAATCCTTCAGGCGCGGATCCGCGGCGCGTGCGATGCGCGGAGCGTCCGTCTGACCGGTGGCGAATACCATGAGCGTATCGGATGTGGACGTGTCGCCGTCGATTGTCACGGCGTTGAAGGTGTCGACAACACTTTCTTTCAGGAGGGTTTGTAGTGCGGGCGCGGAAATCGCCGCATCGGTGAAAATGAAGGAAAGCATAGTTGCCATATCGGGGGCGATCATGCCGGCACCTTTGGCAATTCCATTGATCGTGACTTTGGTCTTGCCGATCCTTGCGACTGCAGTTGCCACCTTTGGAAATGTATCGGTCGTCATGATCGCACGCGCCGCAGAGAGGAAATCTCCTTCCTGTGCACGGGCAACCATGCTCTCCATCACACCGTCGAATGCGTCCGCATTTAACGGTTCGCCGATCACACCGGTCGAAGCGAGGAAAACGTCATTTGGTTTGCAGCCAATCGCACGCGCCGCGATCTGCGCGGTAAATTTGCAAGCATCTCGTCCACTCCGGCCCGTGAAGGCATTGGCATTGCCTGAGTTGACCACCAGCGCGCGGCTTTTGGTCATTTTCAGGTGTGCCTGGCACCATTCGACCGGCGCCGACGCGCACTTCGAACGCGTGAACACGCCTGCAACAGTCGTACCCGGTTCAAATATTGCAAGCAGAACATCGGTCCGGTCCGCGTAGCGAATTCCGGCCGCGGCGGTTGCAAGACGCACGCCGGGAATTGCCGGCATGTCTGGTACATGAAGGGGGGCGAGGGGAGAGATGGCGGTGGACATTTTGTGAGCCTTGTCGTCACCGAGCCGGTGCGGAACGCCGTGGACCGGTGACCCCGATTGATTGGGCAGGCAAGTGCCTAACCTAAGCGAGATGGCCGGCACAAGGCCGGCCACGACGAATTCATTTGATGCGTGCGATCGGGCTTTATTTCTTAGCCGGCGCAGGAGCGGGCGCGGCGGCCGGCTTTTCTTCAGGCTTTGCCGGCTTGTCCGTGCGCTCGATCTTGGCGTCCGCGCGCAGCTTGGTGACCAGATCGGCTTGCGCTTTCCGCACGACAAAATTCTCGATCTGCGGCTTCACATCCTCGAATTTTGGCGGCTCTTTTACGCGCTTGTCCTCGATCTTGATCACGTGCCAGCCGAACTGAGTTTTCACCGGGTCTGAGATCTGTCCCTTGTCTAGCTTAAATGCGACCTCAGAAAATTCGGGCACCATCTGATCCTTGCTGAAATAGCCGAGATCACCACCATTGGCTTTGCCCGAGGGATCTTCCGTCACTTCGCTCGCCACCTTTGCGAAGTCCTCGCCTTTCTTCAGCCGAACAATCACCGCCTTGAGTTTGTCTTCGGCTTCCTTGCTCGCTTTTTCATCCCCGGCCGGCGTGCGGAACAGGATGTGGCGGGCGTGCACTTCTTTTTCTTCGCCGATTTGCTTGACGGCCTCGTCATAGACCTTGTGCATGGCCTCGTCGGAGAGGGCTTCCTTGCCGACCGATTGCAGCAGCCCTTCCATCAGCAGCTTTTTGCGGGCGAAATCGACCTTGCGCTTGAACTCGGCCGAGTCTCCGAACTTCTTGTCTTCCGCCGCCTTCGACACAAGGATCATGTCGGCCACGAACTGCACAAGATAGTCTTGCTTGGCTTCAGGCGACATCGGCGGAATTTGTCCGGCCTCTTCCTCCGCGACGGTGAGGTCGCTTTGATGGACTTCTACTCCGTTGACCTTGGCGACAAGTGGGTCCTTGTCCTGGGCGTAGAGCGGCCCGGCCGACACGATGAGCAGCGCCAAAGTTGCGGCTGAGACACCAACCGCGCGCGAATGGGCCTTAAGGCGGGCGGGAATTGAAATCGTCATGACGCTGTCCTTGGAAATGGATGGATCCGCCGATCCCGGGGGCGGCGGGTGGACTATTCGCCCAACAACCGTGGCATTGCAATGGCCACCTGGCGCACCGCAATTAACGTCCGCGTGACCGGTTGCCATTAAGGTGTCGGCAGTCCGGCAATTGACAACAATCCGACCCCCTCATATCTCTCGCTCAGCTTTAGCTAATCCGCTATTTGCCGGCGCATTTGGCGTCGAATTTGCCTGAAAAGTGCCGCATTCCGGAGCGCCGGAAGCAAATCCGGCCGCGGCGGCATGATATAAGCGCCCCGGCGCAAGTCTTGGAGCTCCCCGTATGTTTGATGGCTTTTTCCGCAAGCTGTTCGGCTCGGCCAACGAGCGGCGGATTCGCAGCTATCTGCCCCGGGTTACCGCGATTAATGAACTCGAGAAGGAGCTCGAAGCGCTTTCCGATGAGGCCCTCAAGGCGCGTACCGAGCAGTTCAAGAAACAAGTCGCCGAAGGAACCTCGCTCGACGACATTTTGGTTCCTGCTTTCGCCACCGTTCGGGAAGCGGCCAAGCGCACGCTCGGACAGCGCCATTTCGACGTGCAGTTGATCGGCGGCATGATCCTGCACGAAGGCAAGATTGCTGAGATGAAGACCGGCGAAGGCAAGACGCTGGTTGCAACTCTGGCCGTCTATCTCAATGCGATCTCCGGCCGCGGCGTGCACGTCGTTACCGTCAACGACTACCTGGCCAAACGCGATGCCGAATGGATGGGGCAGATTTACAATTTCCTCGGACTCTCGGTCGGGGTCATCGTGCACGGGCTCGATGATGAGCAACGCAAGAATGCATACGACCGCGACATTACATACGGTACCAATAACGAACTGGGCTTCGACTACCTGCGCGATAATATGAAGTATCGCCTGGAGGATATGGTCCAGCGCGGGCATATTTACGCCATCGTCGATGAGGTCGACTCGATCCTTGTCGATGAGGCCCGCACGCCGCTGATCATTTCTGGCCCGCTCGACGATCGTTCCGAATTTTACAATACGATCGACAGCTATATTCCCGCACTCGACAAGACCGACTACGAAGTTGACGAAAAGCAGCGCACCGTGACGCTGACCGAAGCCGGCATGGAGAAACTTGAGCAGCGGCTACGCGCAGCGGGTCAGCTCAAAGGAGAATCACTCTACGACGTGGAGAACGTTTCCGTCGTTCACCATGTCAATCAGGCGCTCCGCGCGCACAAGCTGTTTCAGCGCGACAAGGATTATATCGTGCGCAACGGCGAGGTCGTCATCATTGACGAGTTTACCGGCCGCATGATGCCAGGCCGCCGTTATTCGGAAGGTCTCCACCAGGCGCTGGAAGCCAAAGAGCACCAACCAATCCAGCCCGAGAACCAGACACTCGCCTCGATCACCTTCCAGAATTATTTTCGCATGTACGAGAAGCTCGCCGGCATGACTGGTACGGCGCTCACCGAAGCCGACGAGTTTATGGACATCTACAACCTCGAAGTGCTCGAGGTTCCAACCAACATGCCGCTCATTCGGCTCGACGACCACGATGAGGTTTATCGAACCGCGGTGGAAAAATACCGGGCAATCCTGACGCTGATCGAGGATTGCAAAAAGCGTGGCCAGCCTGTGCTGGTTGGCACCACGTCGATCGAGAAATCCGAACAGCTAGCCGAGATGCTGCGCAAGGCCGGTTGGGAGCAGCACGACTTTTCCGACCCGAACGCTTTCGCGGCGCTTTATTCGGGCGATGACGGCGCGACCAAGACCAAGGTATTTGCCATCCTCAACGCCCGCTACCACGAGCAGGAAGCTTACATTGTCTCCCAGGCCGGTGTGCCGGGCGCAATCACGATAGCGACCAACATGGCCGGACGCGGCACGGATATTCAGCTCGGCGGAAATGCCGACATGCGCATCCGCCAGGAAATCACCGATATTACGGATTGGGCCGAGCGCGATAAGGATCCGCGCGCGGCGCAAATCCGTGAGCAGGTGGCCCGCCTCAAGCAGAAGGCGCTCGCCGCCGGGGGGCTCTACGT
>JBATYN010000194.1:0-4844 GCA_049674125.1 Pseudolabrys sp.
GACGATATTTCGCGCTGTCTGCTGGCTGAGCTTTTTGTATCGTTCGAACGCCATGGTGACGTCGTCCGGCTTCAGGCTGCGGTTGGCGGCGTACATCACAAGCAGCTCTCGAGCGGTCGTCCAGGAACAGCCTGCAGCCTTGGCGAGAAGCAAGAGCATGTCCTCACCTTCGTCGAGCAACGCCCGCTCGACGAGGTCAACTGGGAAAAGCCCCAGCCGCGCCAAGGCGACGACCGTCTTTTCGAATTCTTGCGCGTGTGCCGCCCCGTGAACGCTGGCTTCCGTAATTGGACGCACATTGAAACGCCGTTTAGCCTCACGGACAGCCGCGGTATGCACTTTTGACGATTTGCGAACTTCGCGCTGCATTGTGGTCGCAACGTCATCTATCGTATCGCGGATAGCGGCAGTGGCCTGCGGGTTGGACGCTTCAAGTTTAGCGCGAACAGTGGACGATGCCGCTTCCAGCAATTTGAGGAAGTATTGACGCGGAAGATCGCTACGTTCGCCAAGGGCTAAAGTCAGCCTTCGGTCGTAGCGCGCGCGCGTCGTCAAGTTGCCGTAGCCCGCGAGCGAAAAACGCGCGCCTTTGTTTTTTACGACCCTATGCACGACCCGTTGATCGCCGCGCTCGACGAGGACGTCAGTAACGTCCTCGCTCAACTTCAAGCGTTGCGCGATCGCGAACAAATGCTTTTGGCTTTTTGTTGAGGCATTTTCGATAAGGTCGGCATCGGACAGCTGCTGCGAATGGACCAGCACCGGTTCTGCAACTTCGATCGCATCGTCGAAAGCAAGCGAACGAATAAGCTTGGGCGGAGCGCTTTCCATGCCCACGAGGTGAAGCGCAAGTTTTGCCCGCGCCTTGACTTCAATATCGGCGGAAAGCTGCTGAAGCACGTCGTCGAACAGTGCGATCTGCTCGTGCGAATAGCTGCGCGATCCAGCTGCGAATAGATCTGCGATCCGCTGAAGAATTCTCAAGCGCTGTTTGGCGCTGCCGCTGGTAACTGAGTTGATCACCTCATCAAGCAGCGAGCGACTTTCTGCAAGCGAGCTGGATTCGTGGGACATGGCTGTTGCTGACATGGGTAACAGCCTACCGAAAAGTTCCGAAAACTCGCTGTAGGTCGTAGCGCAAAAAAACGAAAAATTTTATGAAATTTGCACGCAATAACGGGACGACTGCAGGCGCGGCGACAGCAAAAGGGCCCGTTTTTGGCGGGCCCTTTGCATTTCGCGAGGAAAGGCAGTTCTAAAACAGTCCGACAATCTGCCCCTGCGCGTTCACGTCGATCGAATCGGCCGCCGGCACCTTGGGCAGTCCGGGCATGGTCATGATCTCACCACAGATCGCCACCACAAACTCGGCACCGGCTGAGAGCCGGACTTCGCGCACGTTTATAGTGTGATCGGCCGGCGCGCCCTTGGCGTCCGGGTTGGTCGAGAAAGAATACTGGGTCTTGGCGACGCAGATCGGCAGCTTTCCATAGCCCATCTCTTCCCAGGTCTTGAGCTGATCTTTCACCGCCTTGTCAGCGGTTACGTTCTTGGCTCGGTAGATTTCACGCGCAATCGTTTCGATCTTTTCGAACAACGGCATTTCATCGGGATAGAGGAATTTGAGCTCGCCCTTGCTTTCGTCAGTCACCTTGACCACAGCCTTAGCAACGTCGGCAGCACCCGCCCCACCCATTGCCCAGTGATCCGCCATCAGCGCCTCGACGCCGAGTGCCTTGCACTTCTCTTTGACCAGCGCGATTTCCGCATCGGTGTCGGCGGAGAAGCGGTTGATCGAAACCACCGCCGGCAAGCCGAATTTTTTCACGTTTTCGACGTGGCGCTGCAGGTTGGTCATGCCAGCCTCAAGCGCCTTCAGATTTTCGGACTTAAGGTCCTCCTTTTTAACACCGCCGTGCATTTTCAGCGCGCGGATAGTCGCAACGAGGACCACGCAATCGGGCGTGAGACCGGCCTTGCGGCATTTGATATCGATAAATTTCTCGCCACCAAGGTCGGCGCCGAACCCCGCCTCCGTTACAACGTAATCGGCAAGCTTGAGTGCGGTCGTGGTTGCGAGCACCGAGTTGCAGCCATGGGCAATATTGGCAAAAGGACCGCCGTGAATGAAGGCCGGAGTGCCTTCCAGTGTTTGCACTAAATTGGGCGCAATCGCCTCCTTAAGCAGTGCAGCCATCGCACCATGCGCCTTCAGGTCTCGCGCGCGCACCGGCTTACGATCGCGGGTATAGGCGACGATCACGTTGCCGAGGCGCTCCTTGAGGTCGTCAAGATTCTTGGCAAGACAGAAGATCGCCATCACTTCGGAAGCGACGGTGATGTCAAAGCCGGCCTCACGCGGATAGCCATTGGCAACGCCACCAAGCGAACAGACGATCTCACGCAGCGCGCGGTCGTTCATGTCCATGACGCGACGCCAAACAACGCGGCGTGAATCGATGCCAAGGGCATTGCCCCAATAGATGTGGTTGTCGATCAGTGCCGAAAGAAGATTGTGCGCCGAGGTGATGGCGTGGAAATCGCCGGTAAAATGGAGATTGATGTCTTCCATTGGCACGACTTGCGCATAGCCGCCGCCAGCGGCGCCACCCTTCATACCGAACGACGGGCCCAGCGAAGGCTCGCGCAGGCACAGCATCGCCTTCTTACCAATATGATTGAGTGCGTCAGTCAGTCCCACAGTCGTGGTGGTTTTCCCCTCGCCCGCCGGCGTCGGAGTAATTGCCGTCACCAAGATTAGCTTGCCATTCTTCTTGCTTTGCAACGACTTAATGTAATCCATCGACACCTTGGCCTTGTAGTGGCCGTAAGGGTCGAGATTTTCCGGACCAATGCCGAGCTTTTCCTTGGCGATGTCGAGGATCGGCCGCTTTTTAGCGGCCTGCGAAATTTCGATGTCAGACTTCGGACTTTGATGTTGCGACGCGGGCATTGGAGTCTTTCCGTTATTTGAAAATGAGGATCAACCGAGCCGCGCCCCGGCGGCGAGCTTGGCGGTGGAGATGAATTCAGAGGCGTCAATTTTCTTGCCCCCGTCGGGCTGAACGCGAGTGATCTTGAAGCGGCCGTCGGCGCAAACGACTGTGAAGTCGTCGCCATCAACGGCGACCACTTCGCCGAGCTTCCCGGCGATTCCTTTTGGATCCTTGGCGGGCAGCGGCTTGGCGTCGAAAATCTTCAGAGTTTTGCCGTCAAGCGTTGTCCATGCGCCGGGGGCCGGGTTGCAACCGCGGATTAAGCGATCAATTTGCTCCCATGGCTTGCCCCAGTCGATCTTGGCATTGCCCGGACCGCAGCGGCCTTCGTAAGTCGCCTTGGATTCGTCCTGCTTGATACGCGGCGCCTTGCCGGCCTTCACCAGATCGACACCCTCAAGCATGGCTTCGACGCCCATCGGGAACAGGCGATCGAAATACACCGTGCCGAGCGTATCGGTCTTGGAGATCGGAGTTTTCTTCTGAATGAGCACGTCGCCGGTATCGAGCCCATTGTCGGGCCAGAAGATCGATAAGCCAGTTTCTTTCTCACCCTTGATGATTGGCCAATTGATAGCTCTGGCGCCGCGATAGAACGGCAGCAGCGACGGATGATACGGGATCGAGCCGTGCGTCGGCGCGTTGAGGAATTCCTCCGGCACGAACAGCGTCACGAAAGCCATGACCTGCAGATCGGGCTTGAGCGCTTTAAACTCGGCCAAGACTTCCGGCTTTTTGTAGGAGTCGGGCTGAAGCACTTTCAGCCCCGCGGCGACGGCAGCTTCCTTGAGCGGGTCGGCCTTGGCGCCTTCTTTTTCCGGCGCCACATAGACGGCGACCACACTCTCGCCGCGCTTGAGCAGCGCTTCCAACACAGCCTTGCCGAAGGCCTGTTGGCCATGAACCACGATACGCATTGCAACTCCTCCCCGTCTTTTTCTTAACCTCGCTGCACACGCAGCGAGGGAATTAGGCCGCCTTTTCTTCCTTCTTCGGCGCGCTGAGGGCGCCGGAGCTCTTGATCTCGGCAATTTCATTAGCCTTGAAGCCGAGCACGTCTTCCAAAATTTCGTCGGTGTGCTCGCCAAGCAGCGGCGAACGCGTCACCTCGGAAATCGAGTCGGACATTTTGATCGGATTACCGACGGTCAGATATTTGCCGCGGGTCGGATGATCGACCTCGACCACCGTGCCCGTCTTGCGCAACGACGGCTCCTCGGCGATTTCCTTCATCGACAAAATCGGCCCGACCGGAATGTCGACCGCGTTGCATTTCTCCATGACCTCGAACTTGGTCATGGTCATGGTCCACTGCTCGATGCGTGCGAAAATGGCCTTGAGCTTCGGCAGCCGCGCCCGCGGTGTTGCGTACTCAGGATCGGTCCTCCAGGTCGGCTCGCCGATCAGATCGCAGATCGGACCCCAGACCGGCGCCTGGGTGATGAAATAGATGTAGGCGTCGGGATCGTTCTCCCAACCTTTGCATTTTAAGATCCAACCGGGTTGGCCACCGCCGGAATCATTGCCGGCACGCGGCACCGCGGCGCCGAAAGGAACGCCCTCGCCATATTGGCTGTATTCGGTGAGCGGGCCTTTGGCGATGCGCTGCTGGTCGCGCAGCTTGACACGGCAAAGATTGAGCACGCCGTCCTGCATGGCGGCGAGCACTTTCTGGCCGCGGCCGGTGCGGTTGCGCTGGAACAGCGCCGAGACGATGCCGAGCGCGAGATGCAGGCCGGTGCCGCTATCGCCGATCTGTGCGCCGGTCACCAATGGTGGGCCTTCGCGGAAACCGGTGGTCGAAGCCGAGCCGCCGGCGCATTGCGCGACGTTCTCATAGACTTTGCA
>JBATYN010000195.1:0-2751 GCA_049674125.1 Pseudolabrys sp.
GACTGCGCCGGGCGGCTGAGTGGGCAAGCCGCTGAATTGAACTGCCGATGTTCCACATGCACGTCCGTTTTAGGCATAAAGCAGTAGGAGCCGAATCCATCTCGTTAAAAATATGCTTACATATTTGTTTCAATTGCAGCCACCGATCTTAAATTATTGCAGACCTTTGTATTTTAGTTTGCGTCAAATTTCAGGGAACCAATACATGTCGGAACGTCGACGAAAGCCGCGCTCGCGCGTGCTTAAAGGTGCGAAGATTGTGCTTGGGGGAAATTCGCTGTTCGATTGCGTTGCGCGCAATCTAACGAATAGCGGCGCTCGCGTTCAGATCTCGAACGCAATGGATCTGCCAGAGGTTGTCGCAATCACGTTTGATGGCGGTCGAACGTGCAGGCCCTGCAGGGTTGCGTGGCGACGTTTGAATGAAACGGGTGTGCAGTTTATCGAAAATGACGTAGCGGCTTAACTGAGAAAAGAACAATGGACGATTGCCAGACAGAAACTCAATCAGCGCCGTGCCCGAAGTGCCGATCGAGTATGGCGCATGTAACCGACGTACCTCATCCGCTCGCGCCAAAAATGATGAAAAGCTTTTATATCTGTCGTGCTTGCAATCAGACGCGAACCTACATTTTGCCGGGGTGCTTTCCAGTCCCGCAACCGGACCTCGGCGCGGTCGCTGCCTAGCGTTCTTCTCGGTGTGCGCGGTCGCTGGTCGTCAATCGCACCGACACGATGCGGCATAAGAGGAGGCTTAGTGTATGAGCTAAGCCTCTGCTTTTATTGGCGACCCCGGCTGAAAAGCCACGATCCAATGTTCTCAATGGCTTAGATTTACAAACATCGCTATTGGCGTCACCCGCTTCTAATGGGTTTCTTGCGAGACTTACAAACATTCACGCCGCGCCGATTGGTTTTACATCGAACGTCGGTCCGGTAATCGGGCGCTCTCAATGTCCGCTTCTGGGTGTAAAGCGGACATGCCTTTTTGCACTGCACATGTCCGCTAATGACCCAAAGCGGACATTCACCAGTCTTCTTTCGCTCGTTATAATTCCACGCTCGCTCCTCGGCCACGCCGAGGAGACGATCGAATAACGATGTCTGAAACAAACCCGGGAGGACTGCATGAACATGGCGAGAACATGGATTGTCGCTGCAATCTCCGCTGTTGCGTTAACCAGCTTGGCGCAGGCGCAGGACTTGAACCCGAAAAACCGTCAGGAATTGAAACGTGCGGATTTAACGGGGACGAATATGGAAGTCATTATCTCGGTCGTTGAAAATCAACCTGGAGAGACCATTCCGCTTCACATTCACCATGGCGAGGAAGCATTTTACGTGCTGCAAGGTACAACCGTCGAAACAGCAGACGGCAAGCAGATCAAACTGCCCGCCGGAGCAGCTGCTATCAATAAACGCGATGTGCCGCACGCCGGATTAAAAATCGTTGGCGACACGCCTTTTAAATATATCGCTGTCCACATTGTGGACAAAGGAGCTCCACTCTACGACGCCCCTCCGAAAAAGTGACGCACTTTCTGTGCGGCGCTCAAATGTGGCGATGTCCGCTTCTGGCACAAAGCGGACATCGACACACTTCAACAGTGTAGCTTCAGACGATACGGTGCTCTGAGCGAAGCAGATTAGAGGCCACATGAGGCGGCGCGACTTTACAGTCCTTTTTGTCGTCGGCATGGCGATGTGGCCGGCGTATGTTCGAGCGCAACAATTAAGAAGAATACCGCGGATTGGCGTCCTCCTTCCGGGCGCCCCGGCAGCGTGGTCACGCCGCACAAAGGCATTCCTCGATGGCCTTAGCGAACTCGGATATGTGGAAGGAAAGACGATCGCGATTGAATGGAAATGGGGAGACGACCAATTCGATACGCTGTCCGGGCTTGCTGCTGATCTGGTACGCAGCAACGTTGATGTCATCGTCACGGGCGGAACTTCCGCTACCAAGGCTTGCAAAACCGCAACTCAAACAATTCCGATTGTGATGGCTATCGTGGGTGATCCGGTCGCCGCCGGGCTAGTGGACTCTCTTGCCCGTCCGGGTGGCAATGCAACCGGTTTCAGCATTGTTGCCCCGGAGTTAGGAACAAAGCGTCTCGAATTGCTGAAAGAGATTGTGCCCAATCTGTCGTCGATAGCAGTGCTGTCTAATGCCAAAAACCCGCAATCCAAGATTGAAATGAAGGAGATGCAGACAGCAGCTCAGGCAATGGGACTGCAACTTCATTCGGCCGAAATATCAACTGAAGTCGGATTGGAGGATGCATTCGTTGCAATGAATAAAGCTCCTGTGCAGGCCCTCATTCTTCTGACGGATCCGATTTTGTTCAGTCAAAGAAAGCGAATTGTTGATCTTGTCACTAAGTATAAGCTGCCAGCCGTGTATTTTTATTCAGGATTTGTCGAAGCGGGAGGCCTAATGAGTTATGGCCCAAGCGACGTCGACCTTTTCCATCGCGCCGCGGGGTATGTCGACAAAATATTGAAAGGTGCAAAACCAAGTGACCTACCAGTGGAGCAGCCCACCAGATTTGAGCTTATCTTCAATCTGAAGACCGCCAAGTCACTCGGCTTAACAGTACCGCCGAAACTCCTGCTTACCGCCGACGAGGTGATCGAGTAGGCGGCATCATGTCCGCTATTGGCACTTAGCGGACATTGGCTTGTGCGCTGCGCATGTCTGCTTTTGACCCAAAGCGGACATTGAAGGAACAGCGTGCTGCCTCCTATATG
>JBATYN010000196.1:0-2085 GCA_049674125.1 Pseudolabrys sp.
GGCCTGGGTATCATGCGGTCGGATGACAACGGACTGGCGCCCGCCGTGGGTGATTAAAGTCAAACTGGCCGCGAAAGAAGCTGCCGTGGCGACGACTTGAAAGCGATCGCCGTCGGCCCGTCCTGAAATCGACCCGGCGACCATCCGGGTTGCTTCGCTCCACGAACCAGTAATTACGCCAGCCGAGTAATGCGCGCTGGCTCGCAAATCAAAATTGTAACTTGCGCTGGCGCAGCGAATGTTAAGCTGGAGGTTGCTCTGTTCGCGGAGGGAATCATAGCTCGCACGACATCTGATTGTCTCATGGACGCCGTTGGCTAACTCGATCGTGCCGGAGCCCGACCACTGACCCGCCAATCGAGCAAATGGTGCAACGGTTTGCGCGGAACTAACCGCAATCATGCAAAGCGAAAAGGATAGGCCAAAAACAACCACGCTTATATACTTTAACAAATGTGACGGCACCGACATCCCCCACTCCAAGCAGCAGCCGCACGCCAATAACCGGTCGGGAATACAAAATTTCTATGGAACGCGAAGGACCAGCCCCGGTTGTCTCGAAACCATGCACGAAAGTCAGGCACAAGACAATGTACGCCAGAATTAGCGCCGCCGTCCTCTCGATACAACTTATCAGCGGCACCGCTCTTGCGGTGGAGAACAACCAACCCGCGAGCGCTCCAGGACTATTTCAGGGCACCGCGGAGGAGCAAGCAGCCTGCTCTCCGGACGCAAACAAATTCTGCCGCGACGCCATCCCGGACACATTTCGTGTTCTCGCGTGCCTGCAGGATCACCGCAAAGAACTCAGGAAGGTTTGCCTGAAGGTCCTCGAAGATCATGGCCAGTAACGGGTTTTCAGCTCGCATCGCTTTGAAATCATCAATTTGACCGCATCGAATTCGGATCGGCGTTGTTCATCGCCGATGGACGATCATCGGCAGGCCGCCCTTGGGGCGCAAAGTCACCTTCAGAACCGGCCATGCGACGTGTCCGGGAACCAACTCAAGCGTAAAATGACGCATGATTGCAGCTATAACAATTGAAGCTTCCTGAATTGCGAAGGCTGCACCTATACAAATACGTGGCCCAACACCGAAAGGAAGATAGGCGTAGCGGTCAATCATATTGCGCGCGTCACCGAGAAAGCGGTTCGGTTCGAAGCTGTTTGGCATAGTCCACAACGCACGATGACGGTGCAGAACATAAGGTGCGATAACGATCATGGTGCCCGGCTTGATCTCGTGGCCAGCAAGCTCGTCGGGTCCAATCGCCGCGCGGCTAATGGCTGCGATCGGCGGATATAGTCGATTAGTCTCGTCAATTACCGCCCTGGTCTCGACCAGACGATCAGCAAGACTTTCCACTGCGCCTCCGAATTCGCGGTCGGCTTCGGCCTGGACGCGTTTCCTCCACTGATTTGATTGTGACAGCAGGAAAAGCGCCCAGGTGATACAGTTGGCCGTCGTCTCGTGCCCCGCCGCAATAAACGTCAGAATATTCGCGCGAATTTCGGATTCTGAAAGCGGAGCTCCCGTTTCCGGATCAGTGGCTTCGAGGAGAAATGTGAGGATGTCACGAGGCGAATTATCCGGGTCGCTGGCAATGCGCTCACGGCGCGCCGAAATGATGGTGTCGATAGCGGATCCAAAAATGCGGAGCATCGGCGCCAATTTCCAGCGTCCAAGTCTCGGCACAATATCCGGCACCCCCAACATGTCGAACGGATCGATTCGTCCGACGATCTCGAAGTAGTTTTTCATTGCCAAGCGGATATCTTCCGGCGCACGCCCAAGCCCGTCGGAAAATATAGTCCGCTCCAGCACTTCCAGCGTGGCGCGGGTCGCCTCTACCGCCAGATTTGTGACCTCGCCTTCGCGTCGCGCAAGCCGCTCGACCAAGCCATTGGCCACATCGATCATTGCTGCCGAAAAATCCATCACCGTCTTGCGTGCGAAAAGCGGCGCCAGCGCTCGCCTTTGCGTCCGCCATTGGTGCCCCTCAACGGTCAGGAGCCCGCCCATGAGGCCTGCCGACAGCACGCGCCTTTGGAGCCAATCTTTCCGGTAGTTGTCGGTATTTTCG